>DATCXE010000644.1:0-7954 GCA_036565985.1 Bradyrhizobium sp. | reverse complement strand
CTGCCGCTCCCGCGAAACCGGTGCGCATCGCGATCCAGCTCACCGGCAGGAACAGCAGATAAAAGAAATGGTATTCGTTGGCGCCCTCGAAGGAGAAGATCAGCCACAAGGCGATCAGGACCCCGGTCAGGAAGGCCCCCGCGTCGAGCAGCAGCGCCGCGGGTCTTGTCTCGGCCAGACGCTGAACTGACCCGGACGCGGCCATGGCAACGGGGAGGATGATGATGATGCCGACGGTGTCTCCGACCCAAAGATGCGGCACCGCTTCCCAGTACTGCTTCGCCGGCAGGTCGCCGAACCACACGAGAAAGCCGCAATAGAGGCAGGCTATGACGAATGTCCCTGCCGGCACTGTCACCAGCAGCGCTATCACATTGCGCAGGTCGGACCGTCCAACCGCAAAGCCTGCGCCTCGCGTCAGACCCGCGGCGAGCGCGGCATAGCCGATCGCAACAACGGCGCTCGTGGCAACGATAGACGCTGCGCCCTTGGCGGCCCCGTAGATGAAGATATCGACCAGCAACGCCGCGAGGAACAGCACCGGCGCATAAGCGACGCCCTTGAGCAGCAACAGGCCCAGGCTCAGCGCCTTCGCCGGATTCCACAGCGTGATGCCGAGGGCTTCGAGTTCATGGACGCGCGTGAGCCATTCGAGCCCGAGATAGGCGGCAGTGAAGGCGCCGCCGATCAGGGCGTACTGCGCGGGCGCCAGTTCGTGCAGCCAGCCAGCGCTCCAGCGCAACCCCGCAGTCGTGCTGCCTGATCTGCGGACGACGTCGCCCAATGCCGTTCCTCCGTCGCCAGGCAACGATTTTCTGCTCCAGCGAGCATGCCCGTCGTTAACTCTGTACGCAAGCGTGTAGGTAGTTTTCGCCATAAGTCAGTAGGCATTATTCCCCACGCGATGCCGGGCGCGTGTCGCGCCGTGGCATGCTACGTTTTGTCCGAGCAGGCACGATTCTCTCGCGCCGGGAGCGGAGCCTGCCACATTCAAACCCAGTAATGGAAAGCCGCAAGGTGAGGTGGATGACCCACACGGTCTTTCCCGAGATCGCATCGCTGCCCCCCGGCGCCTTCGCGCCAGCCACCGCGCTTGGCCAGGTCGCCTTCACGGCGGGGTTGCGGTGATGATCGCGTTCGAGCTTCGTCGACAGGGGCTGACGATGTTGCGTTTTGCCGGACGGCTGTGGATGCTGGCCGTTCCGGCGTTTGCCTTGCTCCTGTCAGTTCCCGCGCCGCTCCATGCCGCGGAGGTGGAGGCGCGCATCGATCTGACGCAGCACCCCGTCGGCTATCTCGCGCTCCTGATCTTCTTCGTCGCCTACGGATTCGTGGCCGTCGAGGAAGTCATTCAACTGCGCAAGTCGAAACCCGTCATACTGGCGGCGGGCCTCATCTGGGTGCTGCTCGGCATTGTCTACGCCGCGCATGGTCAGAGTGCCGCGCTCGAAGCCGCCGCCAAGCATGTGATTCTCGACTACGGCGAATTGATGTTGTTCCTCATAGTGGCAATCACGTATGTGAACACGATGCAGGAGCGGCGCGTGTTCGCCGCGGTGAGGGCCAAACTCGCCAGCAAAAAGCTCTCTTACCGGCAGCTTTTCTGGCTGGTCGGCGGACTTGCGTTCGTCTTCGGTCCCATTATCGACAACCTGACAACGGCGCTCGTCATGGGGGCCGTGGTGGTGGCCGTCGGGGTCGGCAATTACCAGTTTATCGTCATGGGCTGCATCATCATCGTGGTGGCGGCCAATGCCGGCGGCGTGATCTCGCCGTTCGGCGACATCACCTCGCTGATGGTCTGGCAGAAAGGCAAGCTGGAGTTCCTGGAGTTCTTCCATCTCTTCCTGCCGGCGCTGGTGAACTTCCTCGTGCCGGCGATGCTCATGCATTTCAGCGTGCCGAAAGGAATGCCGGAGCCGATAAGCGAAACCAGGAAACTCAAGCACGGGGCGGCCGTTGTGATCGGGCTGTTCGCGGCCACCATCGCGACCGCCGTATCGTTCAAGAGCTTGTTCAGCCTGCCGCCCGCGCTTGGGATGATGCTGGGTCTCGGATACCTGCAGATGTACAGCTACATCCTCCAGCGCATCGGGCGCCGCCGCGACGACCAGGACATGGCGTTCGACTCCTTCCGGGAGATCAGGCGTCTGGAGTGGGATACGCTGCTGTTCTTTTTCGGCGTCATCTTCGCCGTCGCCGGACTTGGCGTCGCCGGCTATCTCGCGAAACTGTCGAATTTTCTCTATGTCGACCTGGGGCCGACCGTCGCCAATGTCGCCATCGGCGTGCTGGGCGCAGCGTTCGACAACATTCCGCTGATGTTCGCGGTGCTCACCATGAACCCCGACATGTCGAGCGGTCAGTGGATGCTCGTGACGTTGAGCACAGGGGTCGGCGGCAGCCTGGTGTCGATAGGCACGGCGGCGGGCGTGGCGCTGATGGGACTGGTGCGCAACCACTACACGTTTATCAACCATCTCCGGTGGGCCTGGGCCATTGCGCTCGGCTACGTGGCAAGCATTCTCACCCATCTCTGGATCAACGCCGCGCTGATGTAGCGCGGCGAGCGCAGCCATATCTTCCCGGCCATCAACGCTTGCCGGCGCGCCAGCCCATTTCCCAGAAATCGGCTTCGAGCCGGGTAGCCTCCTTGAAGATCGCGACCAGCTCCGCCCCGCGGGCGGGCGTCGCGTAGAGATCGGCGAGGCTATCCAGGTGTGCGCGCGCTTTTGCCGCGACCTCCTGATAGGGAGCACCGGCATATTCGGCGATCCAGACGCGATAGGGGTTGGTTTGCGCGAGCGCGTTGGGCCGTGCCGCGAGCCGCGTCGCGATCTCCGCGTAGCCGATCACGCAAGGCGCAAGCGCCACTTTCAGCGCCAGGAGATCGCCGCGCATGCCTGCATCGAGCACGTAGCGCGTATAGGCCAGCATCTGGGACGCCGGAGGCGCCTGTTCGAGATCGGAGGCCGACAGGCCCCAGCCGGCGCAGAGCTTTATATGCAGGTTCATCTCGACATCGAGAATGGCGGAAAGGCCGCCGGCCGCCTCGCGCATGTCGGCGAGCCGCGGCGACTTGTAGACGGCGAGCGCGTAGGCGCGGGCAAACTCGATCAGGAACAAATAATCCTGAACCAGATAGTGACGAAACGCGGTCTCGGTGAGCGAGCCGTCCGCCAACCCTTCCGTAAAGGGATGTTCGGTATAGGCCCGCCACTCGGCGGATGCCGCGGTTTTTAGTTGTTCGAAAAAACTCATGATCTCTCGCGGGTTGGCGTCCCAAGGCAGCATCCTTGGCCCGCCACCGTGTCACAGACAACCTCCCGGGCCAAGCGAATGTCCGCGCTTCGCTCAAAGCTCGGACATTCGTCAAGGCGGCGTGGCAATCGAGGATCAGCCGCTATCTCACCGCGATCGGCGACACCGTGGAGCCTGAGCCGCCCTGAATCTTGAGCGGCTGCATCACGAATGCGAACTCTCCGACGCCCTTTTGCGCAAGCTCGTCGAGCTTGAGGTTCTCCAGCAGGTGAATGCCGTTCACCACGAGCGCGACCTGGTGCACCGGAAGCGACAATTGCCTGTCGGGGTTGGGCGAGACCTCGACCGGCCAGTTGTCGGCGCCGAGCAGCATCGGGTCCTTCGTGGCGAGCCAGAGCGCAGCCGGAACGCCGATGCCCGGGCAGGATTTCACGTAGCGCGCGTTGTCCTTGCCGTAGAGCTTGCCCCAGCCGGTGTGGATGATGACAGCGTCGCCGGGCTGCAGCGTCAGGTTCTGCTTCTTCAGGGCGCCCTCGAGATCGTCGACGGTGATTTCGTAATTGTCGCCAAGCATCTCGACGCCCTTGAAGCCCGCGACGTCGATCAGGACGCCGCGCGTGAACAGCGCACCCACATTATGGATACCGAACTTCTTGAAGCCGTTGCGCTCGGTGTTCTCGGCGACCTTCTGGCAATTGTACCAGCTGTTGAGATGGGTCTGGTGGGCAAAGCCGTCGAACTGGGTGCCGACCTGGCCGAGCTCGGTGATGACGATCTCTTCGTTCGATCCGCGCATGTTGGAGAACTCGTTCATGAACGTGCGCTTGGTGTGAACGTCGAAGCGCCGCGTCCCGAAGAACGCCATGCTGGGACCGAGCACATGCGCGAGCTCGATCACCTCGCCGGACTTGATCAGCCTGGCGGCGTTCATCACCGCCGCAGGCTTCTGGTGATTGGCCGAACCGCGCTCGTCGGCCGCGCCCCATTTCGAAGGACAGCGCTGGCTTTCCTCCGGAACGGTCCAACTCGGCGCCTGTGCGTAGGCAGCGCCGGAGAACGCAAGCGTGATCGCCGCACCCAGTATGAATGCCTTCATCTGTATCCTCCCAGGAAAGGGTGTTCTGGAAACCGGCCCCCTCGGCAAATAATGCGAGCCTCACCCGCGCGGTTCAAGTCACGAAGTGTGGCTGAGACCATATACCATCCAGGATAGCGGCGGCGCTGAAGCGCGCGTTGCCCCGAGCAATTTGCGGGACAGGGGATTTGCGGCAGTGCAATTTGCTCCAGCCTTGAACTGCAACCAGGCCCGCTTAGGCGAGGTGTACGGGCTCACGCCGATCGAGGCCGGCAACGTGCTGCTCGCCGCCGTCATTACCTACCAGATCGGCATCGTCTCCTTTGGCCCGCTGGACCGCGTGCTGGACACGCGCAAATGGATCGCGGTCGGCGGCACGCTCGTGACCATCGCGATGCTTGCCGTGCTGGCGCTTGCGTCGCACCCGCCGGTGTGGGTGCCGATCGGCGCCATCCTGTGCATGGGCTTTTTCAGCGTCTCCAGCACCATGGTGATGACGCATGGCCGCGGCATTTTTCCGGGACCGGCTGATCGGCCGCGGCGTGGCGACCATGTTCGGCGTCGCCTGCATGCAGACGCTCTCCGGCATCATCGTCGGCGCGTTCGATCCGTTGGCTGACGGCGCGCGCACGGAAAGCGGCTATCGCGCGCTGTTCGGCGTGCTCACGGTGGTGCTGATCATTGCCGTCGCCATCTACAGCCGCTCGCAGGACATCAAGCCCAGCGACGAAATGCGCGTCCGCCCGAACCAGCACGAAGCTTGAGCTTCGCGCACAGATGTACTTCTGTGGCGGCGGTATCGTCGGCGAGGAACCTAAAGGAATGAAGGGATATCGATGAGCGTCGGATTGATGGCGTTGCTCGACGACGTCGCGGCGATCGCCAAGGTGGCCGCAGCTTCCCTCGACGATGTGGCGAGCCAGGCCGCCAAGGCGGGCGTAAAGGCGGCCGGCGTCGTTATCGACGATACCGCGGTTACGCCGGGTTACGTGATCGGATTCGCCGCAAAGCGCGAACTGCCGATCGTGGGCAAGATCGCGGCGGGATCGCTCCGCAACAAGCTCCTGATCCTGCTGCCCGTCGCGCTTGTTCTCAGCTACTTCCTGCCCTGGACGATCACGCCGCTCCTGATGCTTGGCGGCGCCTATCTCTGCTACGAGGGTGTGGAAAAAGTCCTCGGAGCCGTGATGCCGCATCATGCGCATGCTCACGAGGCCCAACTCGGCACGGTGGCGTTGAATGCGAAGACGATGGAGGACGAGAAGGTCGCAAGCGCCATCAAGACCGACTTCATCCTCTCGGCGGAGATCATGGCGATCACGCTGGCGGCGCTTCCCGCAGGAGGCTTCGTGACGCAGGCCGTGGTGCTGGCGCTGGTCGGGATCGGCATCACGGCCGCCGTATATGGCGCCGTCGCGCTGATCGTGAAGGCCGACGATGTCGGCCTCGCGCTTGCCAGGAACGACAGCGCCTCGGTGATCGGTGGCACGGGCAGGGTGCTCGGCCGCGCCCTTGTTCGCGGCATGCCGGCTTTCCTGACATTTCTCAGCATCGTCGGTACCGCCGCCATGATCTGGGTTGGCGGCGGCATCGTGTTGCATGGGCTGGAGGTATATGGTCCGCCGTCAATCGGCGCTGCGGTTCATGCCGCGACTGAAGCCGCGGCGCACGTGCTGCCGGCCGCTGCCGGCCTGCTCGAATGGATCGTCGGGGCGGGGATATCGGGCGTGCTTGGATTGCTGGTTGGCGCGGTCACCATTCCGATCGTCGGATTTGCGCTCGCGCCCGCATGGAAACGGCTCAAGCGTTTGCTGCCTCGCGGTTCCTGATCCGCCGCAAGGACCAAACCTTCCGACTACCCGGCTGACACCTGGCCAAGGCCGATAGCGACCGCTGCCCGGCCGTCAACGCGCGGCGTGGTAGACATCCCGCAGGACGTTGGTCTCGAGTTCGAGATCCTGCAGTCGATGCTTGACCACGTCGCCGATGCTGACGATGCCGGCCAGCTTGCCGTCGCGCAGCACCGGCATGTGGCGCACGCGATGATGCGTCATCAGCTTCATCACGCGATTGACGCTCTCGTCCGGGGACACGGTGGTGACCCCGTGCTGCATGATGTCCTTGACATGCATCGACCCGGCCGTCTCGCCATAGCGAGAAAATGCATGGACGATTTCGCGTTCGGAAACGAGACCGAGAATTGCGTCCTCACTGGTCACCACGAGAGCGCCGATATTTTTTGCGCGGAGCCAGTCGGCCGCTCTCTTGACGCTGGCATCCGGAGCTATTGTTTGGACGTCAGTTCCCTTCCGCTTCAGAATGCTTTCGATGGTCATCGTCTCCTCCCATCGTGTGGACTGGCCGCCTATCTCATCTCACCCCACGATGGGGGCATGCCATGCAATTCGCTCCCCTCTGCGGGAGGCATTATATCATATCGGCGGAAGGCAGTCAGCGAGCATTGGGGACCGCGGGCGGGCAGACGCTGGCAGACTGGCACGCCACCGGTCCGGGGCGTTCGTGCCGGTTTCGCATGCCGAGACGTCCACGGCGGTCCAGCGTGGTTCGCGGAACCGGTTGTCACACGGCGAAGTGATCCAACGCTATTGGAGGGTTGCGTTGATGGTAAATACCGACGCGCCAGCACTCGTCGGACTCTTGCCGGTCGCCTGAACGGAGAAGGTATCTCTACCCCTAAATCCGGCTTCCGATGTGTACACAAAGGACGACATATCGACCTGTCGAAGGGTGCCGTGTGCCGGGCCCTGGGAAACGCTCGAACTCAATATTTCGCCGGCGGTACTGATCGAAAACATGCAACTCCCGCCGGAGGAGATCTCGATATAGCCTACCGAGTCGAAGCCCCAGCCCGCCGGTTGCGATCCCGACACCACGCATTGTGGTGCATTCTGGGCAGATCCAGGGACCGCTGCAATCACGAATGCCATTGCAGCGATAACCAATGCCGAACACGCTCGTATCATGTGTGCCATTTGGGTGCTCCGTTTGATGGCCGAGTTGTTGGCTCGATCGCGTTGTCGTTCGGATGCGGCCGACGATAACGGCTTCGGTTCAGCGCAGGGACTCAATCGGGTACGTTTCGAGGTTGGCTGAGGCGACGGCCTCCGGGCTACTTCCGAGGTCCTGATCGGCGGCTGCCCGGCCAGCCTAGCCAAAGCGTCGTGCGATGCGAATTGCCCTTTGGTGCACGGTTCGGATATTTCATCGAGTGACCGATGCAAGAGCTTGATCTGGTTGCTCTTTCACCGATCGTTCCACATTGCGGGAAACAAATTCAGTTCCGTTGAGATCGGCCTTTGCCACCCCGATGATCGCCGCAGGGAATCAATCAAACGTGTGAGCGAGGTTCGAAATGGCGAAGATGCGCGCGATCGATGCCGCCGTGCGGATACTGGAGAAGGAAGGGGTTACCATTGCGTTCGGCGTTCCCGGTGCGGCGATCAACCCGTTATATTTGGCGCTGAAGAAGCGCGGTTCGATCGGTCATATCCTGGCGCGCCATGTCGAGGGCGCCTCGCACATGGCCGAAGGCTATACCCGTGCCAGGGCTGGCAATATCGGCGTCTGCATCGGCACATCGGGGCCGGCCGGCACCGA
>DATCXE010000464.1:0-10005 GCA_036565985.1 Bradyrhizobium sp. | reverse complement strand
CGGGACTGCGGCTGCCGCCGCTGCGCTCGCCATCCGTCCTGGCTATGCCGCGGATACCTACCCGTCACATCCGATCACCTTGATCAACCCGTTCCCGCCGGGCGGCGCCGCCGACAAGGTCGGTCAGCCGCTCAAGGCGGTGCTTGAGCCGGTGATCAACCAGCCGGTCATCATCGATACCAAGAAGGGGGCCGCCGGCGCGGTCGGCGCGCAATTCGCCGCCAGCGCCAAGCCGGACGGCTACACCTTGCTGCTCCACATCACCTCGATTTCAGGCTTTGCCGAAGTCGACAAGCTGTTCGGCCGCACGCCGAAATTCACCCGCGACAACTTCATTCCGATCGCGCGTTACGTCGCCGATCCGTGCGTGCTCATCGTCAACGACAAGCAGCCCTACAAGTCGCTCAAGGAGCTGACAGACGACGCCAAGAAGCGCCCGGACCAGATCATCTTCAGTTCATCGGGCCTGTACGGTGCGCTGCACATTCCAACCGCGCTGTACATGAAGGCGGCGAACATCAAGATGCGCCACCTGCCGACCAATGGTGGCGGACCCGCCCTCACGGCCTTCCTCGGCAATAACTCCCAGGTGCTGGTGTCGTCGGTGTCGGCCTGCCTCGCGCAGATCAGGGCCGGCAAGGCGCGTCCGCTCGCGCTGTTCGGCGGCAAGCGCTCGAAGGCGCTGCCCGACGTGCCGACCATGAAAGAGCTCGGCTACGACATCGAGTACTACCTCTGGGTGGGTCTGTTCGCGCCCAAGGGCACCCCGGAGCCGATCATCGCCAAGTTGCGGGACGTGTCGTCCAAGGCGGCGCACACCGACACGTTCAAGAAGGCGATGACCAATCTCGGGCAGGAACTCGACTATATGGACCAGCCGGAATTCCGCAAATTCTGGGATGCCGATGCTGCGCGCATCGAGGCCGCGGTCAAGTCGATCGGCAAGCAAGGCTAGCGGAGCAACTACTCCGCAAATCCGGAAACCGCGCGCGTCGCCAAGCGGCGCGCGCGCCTTTCATGCCAATAGACGTCGCTGGAGCACAGAGCGGCGTCGAATCTGTATCAGACATTGATTAAACACGAGGAGCGAACGATGGATCGGCGTCAATTCGTCATTGGTTCGGCCGCAAGCGTCGCCGCAGGGCCGGCATTTGCACAAAGTGCCTTCCCCTCCCATGCCATCACCATCCTCGTCGCCTTTCCGCCCGGCGGCGCCAATGACATCATAACGCGGCCCATCGCACAGGGGCTGGAGCCGATCCTCAAGCAGACAGTTGTTGTGGAGACCAAGTCCGGCGCCGGCGGCCAGGTCGGCGCGCAGGTAGCCGCCAACGCCAAGCCCGATGGCTACACCTTGCTGTCGCATAACAACGGCATCTCAGGCTACGCGGAAGTAGACAAGCTGTTCGGCCGGAAGCCGAAGACCACGCGCGCTGATTTCATCCCGCTGGCGCGACTGATCGCCGACCCGGTGCTGCTGGTGGTCAATGCTCAACAGCCCTACAAGACACTGAAGGATTTCATCGCCGACGCCAAGAAACGGCCTGGGCAGATCATCTACAGCTCGGGCGGCCTTTACGGTGCAACCCATTTGCCGGTGGCGCTGCTCGAGAAGGCCACGGGCATTCCGAAGCTCCGCCATCTGCCGACAAATGGCGGTGGGCCGGCCATCAGCGCACTGCTCGGTAACAACGCCCAGGCCAGCACGCAGTCGACCTCGGCGACGCTTCAGCACATCAAAGCCGGCAAACTGCGCGCGCTCGCCTCGTTCGGCGGAAAGCGGTCGAAGGTGCTGCCGGACGTGCCGACGCTCAAGGAACTCGGCTACAACGTCGAATATTATCTGTGGGTTGGTCTGTTCGCGCCCAAGAACACGCCGGCCCCCGTCATCGACATACTGAGCAAGGCAATCGATAAAGCTGCGGCGACCGACCAGTTCAAAACGATCGTTCATAACCTGGGCCAGGAGTATGCTTACCTCAACGCCAAGGACTTTGCCGCGTTCTGGGCAGCCGATGCCAAGCATGCCGACGAAGCGGTGCGGCTAATCGGACGCCAAGGCTAAACGATAACCTTTTAGGATCGGAAGAAGCATGAAACTCCGCGCCGATCACGTGGCGGGCGCCTTTTTTGTCGTGGCTGGACTCACGGTCATCGCCCTGAGCGGTGACCTGCCGTTCGGCGAGCTATCGATGCCGGGCGCCGGCTTCCTCCCGATGCTAATTGCTGTGCTGATCATCCTGCTCGGCGGCTCGCTCTTCCTGCGCGCCCAAGAAAGCCCTGCCTTCTCCGACATTCCCTGGGATGACGGCAGGCACGCTTTGCAGGTCCTGGTCATCTCATCGATCGCGATCGCGCTGTACATCGCCCTCGGCTTCATCATCACGATGGCGCTGATGATGGCGGCGCTGCTGCTCATCATCGAGCGCAAGCGGGTACTGCCCGCAGCGGCCTACAGCGTGGTGGTCGCGATCGTGACCTACGCCGTCTTCGTCCACCTCTTGCAGTCGCCGCTGCCCCCCGGCGTGCTCGGATATTATTGAGGCCGCCGTCCGTGGAAACCACCCTTATCAGTCTCGCGCATGGCTTTTCGGTCGCGTTCCAGCCCGACAATCTCTGGTACGCCTTCCTCGGCTGCCTGGTCGGCACACTGGTCGGCGTGCTGCCCGGCATCGGGCCGCTGTCTGGCATCTCGATTTTGCTGCCGGTGACCTTTGGCCTCAACGCCACGCAAGCCGTGATCATGCTCGCAGGCATTTATTACGGCTCGCAATATGGCGGCTCGACGACGTCGATCCTGATGCGCATACCGGGGGAAGCCTCCTCGGTGATGACCTGTATTGACGGCAACGCCATGGCCAAGAAAGGCCGCGGCGGCGCCGCGCTCTGCATCGCGGCGGTCGGCTCCTTTGCGGCCGGCACCTTCGGCATCCTCGTGCTCACGGTCATCGCGCCGCCGCTCGCCTCCATCGCGCTGAAATTCGGTCCGCCCGAATACACCGCGCTGCTGGTGCTCGGGTTGATCTTCCTCGCTTACATGTCGTCGACCTCGCTGGTGCGCACGTTGCTGATGGCCGCCCTCGGACTGATGATCGGCATGATCGGCATCGACAACATGACCGGCCATTTCCGTTACAGCTTCGACCTCAACGAGCTTGGCGACGGCATCGGCATCGTGCCGGTCGCCGTCGGCCTGTTCGGCCTGGGCGAGATCCTGTCGACGCCGAGCCACAAGATTGTCGGCGACGTGATCGCGCCCAAGCTGCGCGAACTGCTGCCGACCCGGCAGGAATGGCGCGAATCCGCCTGGCCGATCGCGCGCGGCAGCGTGCTCGGATTCATCATCGGCATCATCCCCGGTTCCGCGCACATCATTTCCAGCTTCCTCTCTTATGCGCTGGAGCGCCGCATCTCCAAGCATCCGGAGCAGTTCGGCCACGGCGCCGTGGCCGGCGTTGCGGGGCCGGAATCGGCCAACAACTCCGCCTCCACCGGCGCTTTCGTGCCGATGCTGGCGCTCGGCATTCCGACCGGCCCGATCACCGCGGTGTTGATCGGCGCGCTGATGATCCACGGCGTGCCGGCCGGACCGGCGCTGGTCACCGAGCATCGCGACCTGTTCTGGGGCTTCGTCGCCTCGATGTATGTCGGCAATCTGATGCTGTTGCTGCTGAACCTGCCGCTGGTCAGTGTGTTCGTCAGCGTGCTGCGGATTCCGTACGGCTATCTCTATCCGCTGATCATCATGTTCTGCATCGTCGGCGTCTACGAGGTGAACCACTCCACTGTCGACGTCTGGATCATGCTGATCATGGGGGCGCTCGGCTACGCGCTGCGCAAGTTCGATTTCGATCCCGCTCCGCTGGTGCTCGGTCTCGTGATCGCGCCGATCTTCGAGCAGAGCCTGCGCCAGTCGTTGATCATGTCGAACGGCAATTACCTGATCTTCTTCAACCGGCCGATCTCCATGGGGCTGCTGATTGCGAGCATCGGTCTGCTGGCGCTCGCAGCCGCATCCTTCGTGCTCAAGCGCCGCGACTGGCGCGACGAATTGGCGAAAGCGGAAGCCGGCGAGGTACAAGAGTAACGCGAGCGCACGATGCGCGCGTCTGCACCCCCACACTGCATGCGCGAAAGATGTCAATTCGTGTCCTGCGATATTCGCCCGGACGCGTAGGTAACTTAAGTGGAGTTACCTAGAGAGCGTTTTCGAGCGAAGTGGATACCGGTTCGCGTGAAGAAGACGCGACAAAGCAAAAAGCTAGAGCCTCGACTTTGATTCCATCAAAGTCGGAAAGGCGCTAGAGCGCGTACCGCGAATGCCGGATCCGTATAGACTTGCCTGACAACGACAGGGGCTGCCGCCGGTGAAAAATCTGAAAATCGATCCTGAACGTCTGTGGGACGACCTCATGGTGACCGCCAAAATCGGCGGCACGCCGAAAGGCGGTATCTGCCGGCTGACGCTGACCGATCTCGACGCTCAGGTGCGCGACTGGTTCAAGGCGCAGGCGGAGACGCTCGGCTGCGTCGTCACCGTCGACGACATGGGCGCCATGTTCGCCCGCCGCCCCGGCCAGCGGCTGGACATCCCGCCGATCGCCATGGGCAGCCACCTCGACACTCAGCCAACTGGCGGCAAGTTCGACGGCGCGCTCGGCGTATTGGCCGCGATGGAGGCGCTACGCGCCTTGCACCGCGCGGGCTACGAGACATTCGCACCGATCGAAGTCGTCAACTGGACGAATGAGGAAGGCGCCCGCTTTGCGCCGGCGATGATCGCGTCCGGCGTCTTCGCCGGCGTGTTCACCCGCGACTGGGCCTGTGCGCGCCAGGACCGCAGCGGCGAGACCTTCGGTGCGGCGCTCGACAAGATCGGCTATCGCGGGGCGGAGCGCTGCGGCGACCACAAGCTGTCGGCCTTCTTCGAGGTCCACATCGAGCAGGGCCCCTACCTGGAAGCCGAGGGAAAGGACATCGGCGTCGTCACCGGCGTGCAGGCTATGCGCTGGTATGAAGTGACGGTCGTCGGCCAGGACACGCATGCCGGCACCACGCCGATGCCGCGCCGTCACGATGCCCTGCTCGGCGCCGCCCGCATGGTCGAAGCCGTCAATGCCGCTACGCGGCAATTCCCCTCCGCGGTCGGCACGGTCGGGCTTCTGGAGGTCAAGCCAGGCTCGCCCAACGTCGTGCCGGGCGAAGTGTTCTTCACCATCGACATGCGCGACCCTGACGCCGACGTGCTGGACCGCATGGAGCGCGCGATCGCGGCGGCCGGCGAGAGCATCGCCAAGGAACTTGGACTTGAGATTGCCTTGAAGAACATCTGGACCCAGCCGGCGGTGCAGTTCGACGCCGGCTGCATCGCGGCCGTGCGGGCGGCGGCCGAGGCCTCCGGCTTCTCGACACGCGATATGATGTCCGGCGCCGGCCACGACGCCGCTTATGTCGCGCGCGTCGCGCCGACGTCGATGATCTTCGTGCCTTGCCGCGACGGCATCAGCCACAACGAGGCGGAGTTCAGCAGCAAGGAGCAATGCGCGGCCGGCGCGCAGGTGCTGCTCCAGGCTGTGCTGGACTATGACCGGCGATTGGCCGAACGCTTCGGCGGCAAATAGCCGCTAAACCGTCACGTTGCGTGCGTGCAGCGCCATCGAAATCAGCGCCGCGCCGCCGAACACCATGTTGATGCCGACCAGGAGTCCGATCGCCCAGGCCGCCGTGCTCGGCAGGCCGGCGAAGATCATCGCGCCCAGGATCAGGTCGACCACACCGCTTGCGAGCATCCAGCCCCACTGGCCGGTCAATTCGCGCTTGTGTTCGAGCGCGAACATGATCGAAGCGACGCCTTCGATGATGAAGAAGGCCACCAACACGATGGTCAGCGAAACCATGGCGCGTAATGGCTCCGCCAGCAGCAGGAGACCGACCACGACTCCCAGCACGCCGGAAACCAGCGACCACCAGAATCCCGGCGCCTGTCGCATCCAGAAAGTCGTGACGAGCCCCACAATGCCGCTCACCAGGAAGAGCCAGCCGAGCAGGATGGTCACCGCCAGCGTGGCGATCGGCGGCACGACGATGGCGATCGCGCCCAGCACCAGCAGCACGACGCCCTCGATCGCATAGAGCATCCAGTGATCGTGCAGCGCCCTGATCACCGTGCGATGAATGTCAGCGATATTTGCCTGGTTGGTGGACATGGCAGCCTCCGGCTGGTTGCCCCCGAACCCACAATCATAGCACGCGGCCGGCGGCGCCGGAATCACGCCAAGGTGTTCATTGCATCCCCAGCGCGTTCGGCAGCCACAAGGACAGGCCGGGCCAATAGGTAACGATCCCTAGGAACACAAGCATGGTCAACAGCCATGGCCAGACCGCCACCGTCAGTTCGGTGATCCCCATTTTGGCGATACCCGACGCGACATAGAGGTTCAGGCCGACCGGCGGGTGGCACAGCCCGACCTCCATATTGACCGTGATCAGGATGCCAAAGTGGATTGGGTCGATGCCGAGCTTCATCGCCACCGGGAACAAAATCGGCGCCATGATCAGGATGATCGAGGATGGCTCCATCACGTTGCCGGCCATCAGCAGCAGCACGTTGACCACCAGCAGGAACGTGATCCAGCCGAACCCCTGGTCGATCATCCACTGCGCCAATTGCTGCGGGATATTCTCGTAGGTCATCAGGAACGAGAACAGCACCGCGTTGGTGATGATGTAGAGCAGCATCGCGCTCAGGTTCGCCGATGCCAGCAGCACTCGCGGCACTTCGCTAAGTTTGAGATCCTTGTAGACGAACACGGCGACGACGAAGGCATAGACCGCGCTCATAGCGGCCGCCTCGGTCGGCGTGAACAGGCCGGAATAGATGCCGCCGATGACGATGAAGATCAGCAACAAGCCCCAGACCGACTCGCGGAACGTGCGCAAGCGCTCGCCAAACGAGGCTTTCGGCATGCGCGGATAATTGTTGCGCCAGGCCCGGTAGAACGTCGTGCCGCCAAGCATGGTCGCCAGCATGATGCCGGGTATGATGCCGGCGATAAACAGTTTGCCGACCGACACATTGGTCGACACCGCGTAAAGCACCATCGCGATCGACGGCGGAATGAGGATGCCGAGGCCGCCGGAGGTGGTCACCACGCCGGCGCCGAACTGCTTGGGGAAGCCCTGCGCCACCATCGCCGGCATGATCACCGAGCCGATGGCGACCACCGTCGCCGGCGAGGAGCCGGACACCGCGGCAAACAGCGCGCAGGCCAGCACCGCGGCGAGGCCGAGGCCGCCGTACCAGTGACCGACCATCGCGGTGGCGAAATTGATCATGCGTTTGGCGACGCCGCCATGGGTCAGGAAATTGCCCGCCAGGATAAAGAACGGGATCGCCATGATCTCGAAGCTTTCCAGCCCCGTGAACAGCTTGAGCGCGACCGATTCCGTGCGCACGTCGGTCAGCGTGAACATGAAGGTGAGCACGGTGAGGCCGAGTGCGATCGACACCGGCATGCCGGTCATCATCAACGCCAGCAGCAGCACGAACACGATGATGGCCCGCATGCCTTGCGGCATAACGATCAGGCCGGTCGCATGTGCACAGCACACGGCCACGATCAACAGCGGAACCAGGATAATGATCCAGCCCAGCGCGCTGCTCCGGCCCTCTGCGTCGTCTTTGGGCTTGGCATCGGCAGGGTGCAGGCCCTCGACATCGATGCCCTCGACATCGACGCCGTCGACGTGACCGGCGTCGTGATGCGGCAGCTCGCCGGTCCAGAAGAACGACCAGGCGACCTGGAGAAAGCGGAAGCACATCAGGCCGGAGCCGATCGGCAAGGCGAGATACACCAGCCACATCGGCGCTTCGAGGTCGTTCGACTGCTGGCCGGTCGCATACATCTGACCGACGAACGAGCCGCCGAACACGGCGACGACGCCGGTGAACAGGGCGCCGCACAGCAGGCTGAACACGATGACGCGCTTACGCGACGACGCCGGCAGAAGGTTGACCAGCACATCGACGCCGACATGGATGCCCGTGCGGACGCCATAGGCGGCGCCGAACTTGGCCATCCAGATGAACATGTAAATGCAGAGCTCTTGCGCCCACGACAGGTCGATGGCGGCGAGCCACAGGAAGATGTCCTTGAGCACCGCGGCAATCAGGGGGAAGCCGTGTGCAGCCGCCCATTTCGAGGCGTCGATGGATTCGCCGGCGCCATAGCGATGCAGTACGGCGACGAAAATAAGCGACGTGGCAGCAGCGATCAAAAATGCGATCAGCCACTCTTCAAGATGATCAAGAGCCCGAGACAGCACGCGGTTCCCCCCGGTTTAAGAGCGTACGGCCGGGAGCGCGTGTCTCCCGGCCGCCCATCAGCGAATCTTTGCCCGCTTAATGGCTTTTGTTATTGACCGCTTTATCCAGCAGACTGAGGATTTCCGTGCCGACCCGACCCTTCGCCCAGACATAAGTCGGCTGCATGGCCTTTTTCAGCGCCATCCGCTGATCCTCGGTCAACACGTGGAATTTCGCCTTGCCGTAGGATTTCATCTTCGCCATGGCGTCTTCGTTTTCCTTCACGGCGATCGAGTTGGTGTAATCGGTCGCATCGTCCATGGCCTTGTCGAGCTGCTTGCGGATATCGGCGGGCAACCCGTTCCAGAACTTGGTGTTGACGATCACCGCGTATTGCAGGTGCGCGTGATTGGCGACCGTGATGTCGCTCTGCACCTCGTAGAACTTCTGCGTCAGGTAGTTCGACGGTGTGTTCTCGCAGCCATCCACCACGCCGGTCTGCAGGGCCTGGTAGACCTCCGAGAAGGCCATGATCTGCGGCAAGCCGCCGAGCAAGCGGAAATATTTATCGGCGACCTTGGAGCCGGAGATACGGAACTTCACGCCCTGGAAATCGGCCGGCTTGAGCAACGGCCGGTTGGCCGAGACCATGTGGAAACCGTTGTCCCAATAGGCGAGACCGGTGATGCCCTTCGATTCAAGCTTCTTGAACAGCCACTTTCCGACCGGCCCCTTCATCACTTCGGTGTACTGCGCCTCGTCCTTGAACAGGAACGGCAGGTCGAGCGCCTCGAATTCCTTGGCGCCGAGCGGGGCGAACTTCGCGGTCGACGGCGCGAGCATCTGCACCGAGCCGAGCTGCAAGGCTTCGATCTCTTCCTTGTCCTTGAACAGTTGCGAGTTCGGATAGACTTCGACCTTGACCTTGCCGTGAGTATATTTCTCGGCGAGCTCCTTGAACTTCAGCGCGCCCTTGCCCTTCGGCGTGTCCGGAGCGACGACATGGCTGAATTTGATCACGATCGGCTGTTGAGCATTAGCCGGCAGAGCAAAACCTGCCAAAGCGAACGCTGCCGCGCCAAAAAGTAGGAAAAATTTCTTCATTGATGACCCCTGACGTTTCCTAGAAGTGCCGACCGTCGCCGGCCGACGGCTTGCATTATTGACTTTTTCTGGGCTGCGCTAGCCCCTTTTTCCGGGCTACACTAGCGCTATAGCCTTTTTTTCTCGGCTACACTAGCGACTAAGCCTATTCGATCACTTGCCGATGGGCCAGACTGAATAAAAACCGCTTCGCAGAGCCTCGCTGCCGAATTTTTATCGTCAATAGCTTAAGCCCGCAAGGCGAGCTCACGCCCACAGCCGCTCCTTCTGCAAGTCTTTGTAGATTCCCGCAACGAAGTCGCCGTAGCCGTTGAAGATCTGCGTCGGCACGCGCTCGCCGGTGCCGATCACCTCCTCGCTCGCCTGGCTCCAACGCGGATGCGGCACCTTCGGGTTGACGTTGGCCCAGAAGCCGTACTCGCTCGCCTGCAACGCCTCCCAGAGTCCGACCGGACGTTTGTCGGTGAAGGTAAACTGCACGATCGACTTGATCGACTTGAAGCCATATTTCCACGGCACCGCCAGCCGCAGCGGCGCGCCATGCTGCTTGGCGAGCGGATGGCCATAGGCGCCGGTGGCCAGGAAGGCGAGTTCGT
>DATCXE010000635.1:0-10283 GCA_036565985.1 Bradyrhizobium sp. | reverse complement strand
CGATGTCGATCGAGTCCGGCGTCGTGCCGATAATCGGAACACCGTTGGCCTCGAGATCGCGCGCGAGCTTCAGCGGCGTCTGGCCGCCGAACTGCACGATCAGCCCGAGCAACTCGCCCGAGCGGCGCTCGACCTCGACCCGTTCGATCACGTCCTCGGCCGCGTCGATCATGTCGGGACTGGTGCCGATGATCGGCACGCCCTCGGCCTCCAGGCCAAGCGCCAGCTTTAGCGGCGTCTGGCCGCCGTACTGCACGATCACGCCCAGCGGCTTTTCCTTGTCGACGATCTCCAAGACGTCTTCCAGCGTCAGCGGCTCGAAGTACAGCCGGTCGGAGGTGTCGTAGTCGGTCGACACGGTCTCCGGATTGCAGTTGACCATGATGGTCTCGTAGCCGTCCTCGCGCAGCGCCAGCGCGGCGTGCACGCAGCAATAGTCGAACTCGATGCCCTGCCCGATCCGGTTGGGCCCGCCGCCCAGCACCATGATCTTCTTGCGGTCGGTCGGTTCGGCCTCGCACTCCTCGTCGTAGGTGGAGTACATGTACGCCGTGTTGGTCGCGAACTCGGCAGCGCAGGTGTCCACGCGCTTGTAGACCGGCCGGATGCCCAGTGCGCGCCGCTTGTCGCGGATCGCCTTGTCGGTGGTCTTGAGCTGCCGGGCCAGGCGCCGGTCGGAAAAGCCTTTCTGCTTGAGCATCTTGAGGATGCCCGCGTCGACCTGGTCCAGCGACATCTTCTCCAGCTCGAGCTCGATCCGGACGATCTCCTCGATCTGCACCAGGAACCACTTGTCGATCTTGGTCAGGTCATAGACCTCGTCGACGTTCATGCCCTGGGCGAAGGCATCGCCGACGTACCAGATCCGCTCGGGGCCCGGTTCGCCCAGTTCTTCTTCCAGCACCTCGCGGTCCTGCGTCTTCTCGTTCAGGCCGTCGACGCCCACTTCCAGGCCGCGCAGCGCCTTCTGGAACGACTCCTGGAACGTGCGGCCAATCGCCATCACCTCGCCCACCGATTTCATCTGGGTCGTCAGGTGCGAGTCGGCCTGCGGGAATTTCTCGAAGGCAAAGCGCGGGATCTTGGTGACGACGTAATCGATGCTCGGCTCGAAGCTGGCCGGCGTGGCGCCGCCGGTGATTTCGTTGCGCAGCTCGTCGAGCGTGTAGCCGACGGCCAGCTTGGCGGCGATCTTGGCGATCGGAAAGCCGGTGGCCTTGGACGCCAGCGCGGAGGATCGCGACACGCGCGGGTTCATCTCGATCACCAGCATCCGGCCGTCCTTGGGGTCGACCGCGAACTGCACGTTCGAGCCCCCGGTGTCGACGCCGATCTCGCGCAATACGGCGATCGAGGCGTCGCGCATGATCTGGTATTCCTTGTCCGTGAGCGTGAGCGCCGGCGCGATCGTGATCGAATCGCCGGTATGCACACCCATCGGATCGAGGTTCTCGATCGAGCAGATGATGATGCAATTGTCGCGTTTGTCGCGCACCACCTCCATCTCGTATTCTTTCCAGCCCAGCACCGATTGCTCGATCAGCACCTCGTTGGTCGGCGAGGCGTCGATGCCGCGTTCGACGATGTCGATGAACTCCGCCTTGTTGTAGGCGATGCCGCCGCCGGTGCCGCCCATGGTGAAGGACGGGCGGATGATCGCGGGCAGCCCGATCTCGGACAGCGCCATCAGCGCCTGGCCGAGCGCGTGCTCCTGGTAGCGCTTGCGGCGCTCGCTTTCGCCGAGCGTCCATTGCCGCTCGAGCTCTTCGAGCGCGGCACCGGACAGCTTCTCGCGTTCGGCGTGGTATTTGTCGCGATAGGATTTCTTCAGGGCAGAGGCATTGGCGAGCCGCGACTTCGGCGTTTCAAGCCCGATCTTGGTCATGGCCTCGCGGAAAAGCTGGCGGTCTTCGGCCTTGTCGATCGCGTCGGCGGTGGCGCCGATCATCTCGACGTCGAACTTGTCGAGCGTGCCCTGGCGGCGCAGCGACAGTGCGCAGTTCAGCGCGGTCTGCCCGCCCATGGTCGGCAGCAGCGCAAAGCCGCCGGGGACGACGTGGCGCTCCTTCTCGATGATCTTGGCGACGATTTCGGGCGTAATCGGCTCGATATAGGTCGCGTCCGCCAGCTCCGGATCGGTCATGATGGTGGCCGGATTGGAATTGACGAGGACGATGCGGTAGCCCTCTTCCTTCAGCGTCTTCACCGCCTGGGTGCCGGAATAGTCGAATTCGCAGGCCTGCCCGATCACGATGGGGCCGGCGCCGATGATCAGGATGGTGGAGATATCAGTTCTTTTGGGCATCAGCTCTCAGACTGGATTTTGGGCACAAAAAAAGGGCGCGCAGCCGCGCGTCCCCTAAGCCGAGAGCGCGGGTTTCCCTCGCGCGCGGGTGGTCTTTAGACCAGATTCCGCACCCGCGAAACCCCCAAAAACGGGCCATCAACGGGGATTTTCAGGGATTTGGCGGTCTGCGCGCTATGACGGCCCCAGTCCGTCTACGCTTTCGCTTCGCTCAAGCTACGCCGGACACGCTGCGACCTCACGGTCTTCGCGTGGCTGCGCCACGCGTAGCCCGTCAGGGCGAAGCGTGGAGGCCCGGCCTGGATTTGAACCAGGATAAAGAGCATTGCACTGCTCTCGCGTCGACGCTTCCGCCACCGGGCCGCGGCAATCATCGCCGATTGCGGCAAAATGAACCATACCTTACCGCGACTTAACGTTAATCCTTTTGCTCCGCGCCGCGCATCAAGGCGTGCCGCGCGACGAACGTCATGCGCCACGGATTGTGTCCGATATTCGTACCCGCGCGCGAGGCCGAGAAACCCGCGGCCGCGAGCTTCCGGACCATTTCGTCCTCGCCGTAGCGCTGCAGCCCGACGCGGCTGCGCAGTTGGCGGTAGTCCGAAAGGGCCGTGCTGGCGAGGCCGTAGAGCGCGTCCTTCAGGAAGCCGTGGGTCTTTGCGAATTTCAACAGCGCCAGCACGTCCCGCGCCATGCCGACTTCCGGCCGCAGGATATCGCCCAGCACCAGGCGGCCGCCGGGCTTGAGCAGCCGCCGAACGACCGCAAAGGCGGAATCCAGCTCTGCCGGCGTCATGTATTGGGCGACCGAGTTCATCACGACGAGATCGACCGACTTTTCCGCCATTCGCGTCAGGTCTTCGAGCGAGCGCACGCGGATCTTGGTGTTCGGCGCAAACCGCGCGATCAGGCGGCCGCGGACGCCGGGGGCGGGTTCGGCCAGATAGAGCCCGGCACAGGCGTCCGCTACCTTGGCGGCGGAGAGCGCCTCGCCGCAGGCATAGTCCAGCACCACCTGGTCCGGCGAGGAGATGTAGCCGACGATGTCGCGCGCGATGGTCTGGAAATGCAGGTCGCGATGCAGCTTGCTCGCATAGATCGTATGCGTTGAATCGTAATAGTCGATCCATTCGTCCATAGCGTGCGGCGTCCGGCTGGGTGGTTCCGGTGGATGGAACCGGGAGGGAAGTGATGCGTTAGGTCGTCCGGCGGCCAAAGTCCACTGCCGCCGGTGTCCGGTTCCTAACAGGAAGGTTCAACGTGAGCAAAAGCAACAAATCCGCCAAGGTATCCCCCGATCTCGATACACCGACGGACCTGCCGCAGGCCGCCGTGGACAAGATCTCGGCGTCGCTCAATGTGCTGCTGGCCGACGCCTTCGCGCTCTACTTGAAGACCAAGAACTTCCATTGGCACGTCTCCGGCCGGCATTTCCGCGATTACCATCTGATGCTGGACGAGCAGTCGGATGCGATCTTCGCCACCACCGACCAGCTCGCCGAACGGGTGCGCAAGCTCGGCGGCACCACGGTGCGCTCGATCGGGCAGGTCGCGAAGCTGCAGACCATCCAGGACAACAATGAAGACTACGTGCCCCCGCGCGAAATGCTGCGCGAGCTGATGGAAGACAACAAGCACATGGCGGCGGCGATGCGCAAAGCCCACAAGCTTTGCGACGATCACGAGGATTCCGGCACCGCGAGCCTGCTCGAAGTCTTCATCGACGAAACCGAGCGCCGTACCTGGTTCTTGTTCGAGGCCAGCCGGCAGGAAGGCGCCAACGCGGCGTAAGCGCGGGCGGCGCTTCGCAAGTTTTGCGGGCCGGCCGACGGGGCGTATGGGCTCGACCCGTTGGCCTCGCGGGCTCGCGTTCTGCCGCGCCGCCATCTGACGGAAATCGCCGTCGCCTCCCGGCGGGCTTTGCGATAGGTTTGGCGTTGCAGCTTCGAACCGAAGCGGTCGCCGGAAGCTTCGCGTTGCCCGAAGGAGGCGGAAGATGCCTATCTCTTTCTCGATGATCGTGATGAGTTCGCAGCTGGTCGTCGCGGTGGCGGACGGCGTGCCGAACTTCGACATTGCGCGGAGTTGCAAGCTCGACGTCGCCGCCACCACCGGCCTCTCCGTCGACGAGTCGATGAAGAGCTGCGTGAATGATGAACGGCGGGCGAAGCAGCAGCTCGCAGGCCAGTGGTCGAAATTCCCGGCGCCAAGCCGGGCCAGCTGCACGTCTCAGGAAAGCATCGGCGGCACGCCAAGCTACGTCAGTCTGCTCACGTGCCTGCAGATGGGGCAGTGGGCGCGTTAGCTGCCCGGCGCCAACGACGGGTTGGCCGCCGGCGCCGAGGCGCCGGCGAGCGGACTATTTCACTGGGCCGATATCCCGACCGTCGCCTGCGTCCTGACGACCGATGGCGGATTCCATTTGCCGGTGAGCGCTTCCGACTTCGGCGCATACAGCCGCATCGTCAGATTGAACGGACCTTTTGGTGCGGGAAGCCAGTTGGCTTCGAGTTCCTTGCCGGGGCTGGCGTTCTGGAAGTAGAGTTCGAGCGAACCGTCAGCGTTATATTTGAACGGCATCCAGCTGCTCACGGCAAAGCGGTTCAACGTGTTGCCGACCTGGAATCCGTCCTGATCGTAGAGCGTAATCGACCAGAACGCATTGACCGGAGGCGTGGCGGCCTTCTCGAACGTGATGGTATATTTGTTGGCGCCATCGAGCGGCTTGCCGGATTCGTCGGCGAGGTTGAGCGGATAGATGGCGTCCTCGACTACGTTCGCGCCCAAGCCCTGCTGCGCGACAATGGCCCGCTTCAGGTAATAGTTGCCGTAGACGCCCATCGTGTCGGTATTCATCCCCCAACCGTTGGCAACCCGCGCCAGCGTCGGCAACTTCCAGGCCATCAGCTTCTGCGCGTCCCGCGGCGCGGTTTCCAGCGCCCGCTGCACGACAGGATCGATCCTGCCGATGTCGAAGCTCTTGCCAGGCTCGATACCGATTTTCTTCATCTGCGCGATGATCGGCTGGTCGGTGACATGCGGCGGGTGAAGTTTGAGCAGTTCCGCGGCATAGGCGAAATAGACGCCCGCCGTCATGCTGTCGACCTGGGTCTTCGGCGGCGTCTTCATGTCGACGCCTGGATCGATTTTCACTTCGACCGGCTTCGGCGTCCTGCCAAATTCCGAAAGCGGGGCGACCCGGTAGCCGGCCTGGATCTTGCGAACCGCAGCGTAGTCCGCCGGGCCGTCCGTCTTGGTGCGGCCGATGATCCAGACATAGGGCGTTGGCGCTTCGATACGCTGGGTGTCCCCGGGAAGCTTGAACTCCTCGGCAAATCTTTCGCGCAGGTCCGGCCTCCAGCCTGGCGGCGTGATCAGGAACGTCCCGGCCTTGGTGCCGGTCGTGCGCCAGCCCGGTGATGCGAACACATCGGTCCACATGTCGAGCATCGGCAGCAGATAGTAGCGTCCGTCAGTATCCGGGACTGAAATGACGACGGGCTCCCTGGTCATGTCCAGCCACGAGGAGGAATACAACGTATCGAAGTTGGGGCGAACGACGCCCTTGAAGTCTGCCGGCGGATATTCGGACACGTTGACGAACGTGTTCATCGGGCCTTTGAAGGCTTCCTTGCCTGGTTCGACGTTCGTAAATTGCTTGCGGGTCAGGTCCATCGACATGATGGGGTAGAGATAGACGTAGGCGTTCACTGCGATGGCATGCGCCTCCTCCTCGGTAAGTCCCGGTGCTGTGCTTGCCTGGGCCAGTGCCGCAGGTGCTGCCGCTGCGCCAAGGCAGAGAGACAGTGCCAGTGGCAGGATTCCTCGAAACATGTCGAACCTCCTGGTTTGTTGATTGTTGATTTGGGGCTTCGTTCAATTTTCCGCCGACGCGATATTCTGGCGTCGCTCCGCGCGCGTCCCTTGATGCAGATCAATACGTTCTGGACCGGTCCGTCGCGGTGGTGAGATTGGCCGCGTCATCCAGTCCCTCGGACTGCCAACACTTCAGCCGGCAAAGATGCGCGAAAAAGCCGCGCACGCAAACAGCCTGATTGCGCGATTCCGATAGTCAATTTAAGCGAGCGTGTGCAAGGCGGCCGGTAAGCAATCGACGGCATAATCGGAAGCCAGTGTCGCCGTTTGGCGCTGGCCGTTCAAGGTGGAGTCCTGCGATGCAGAAGATCATCGAATTACGCGACGCAGCGCCTCACGCAGTGAGACCGCAGGCGACGCAGCCGCCCTCCGTCGCATCGATATCGGCGGTGGTCGACTCCCTGTCCCGCACGCTCGAATGCATCAAGTCGATATGCGCGACGGCTCCGAACGGGCCGATCCGCGACAGGCTGGAAATCGAGCGGACCAATCTGGTCATCGGGCTTTTTGTCGCGCGGGTCGCGGAAATGCGCGTTTCCTCGAGCGAGCCCACGCCGGAGGTCTCGGCCAGTACGAGTTTGCAGGTCGCCAGTCGCCGCTGACGGTACGGTTCGCCTAACTCCCGGCGTGCTTCCACAGTTTAACCAGCGGGCCATCTTCGCCGCGAACCGGATCGGCCTTCGGCACTGCCACCAGCGGAATCGTCTTCAACGCCCTTGCATGGTTCGCCGGCGTCGGCCGCGTGATCTCCATCCGTGGTCCCGGCGGATAGGCGCCTACCACGCAGAAATCGTCGCTGGCCGAGATCAACTGATGGCCGGTGCCCGCGGGCAGGATCGCGACATCGCCGGCGGAGATATCGAGCGCCTTGCCGTGGTCGCCGCCGAACTGCACGCGCGCCTGCCCGCGGGCGACGCCGAGCGCTTCATGCACGGTCGAATGGTAGTGCAGGTAGTCGTAGACGCCGTTGCGCCACATCGCACCCCAGCCATTGGCGCCGAACAGACCCTCGATGGTTTTCTCGGGATGATCGTTCGCGACGTCCACCGCTGCCTGGTAGACGAGAAACGGAATCGGGTTGTTGGGAACGAGGCCGTCGTCGGCGAAGACGAAAGTGAGCGGTTCGATGTCGATGTTGACGACGGACATGGCTGGTCTCCGTAGCAACTATTAAACCCTCATGGTGAGGAGGCGCCAACGGGTCCGCGCCTAGCGCGGCCCGATGACAGGCTCCGCGCCGTCTTTGGACGATGCTTCGCATCGCCGGGAGAACCACGAGGCCACGCCGGTGCCATTCATCCTTCGTGACGCCGCTAGGCGGCTCCTCAGGATGAGGTCTGGCGCTTTGCCCACCCTTGTATCATCTACACCATCAAACCTTCCTCCGCCGCTCACGTTCCCTTTGGAATTTCGAAAACCAGGCACGTCGTGGTGGCATGTGCGAGCAGGCGGCCGTTGGCGTCGGTGATGCGCGCCTCGGCGGTGGCGGCGCGGCGGCCGACGCTCAACGTCTTGCCCTCGGTCCGCACCGGGCCGGTATCCTTGGTCATGCCCTTGATGAAGGAGATCTTGAATTCGAGCGTGGTGTAACCGGTGCCGGCGGGAAGCGTGGTCTGAACGGCAAGCCCCATCGCGGAATCCAGGAGGATCGCAGCGTAGCCGCCATGCACCGAGCCGATCGGGTTATAGTGCCGGAAGCCAGGCACGCTGTGGAACACGACGTGGCCGTGCTCGGCGGTGGAATCGAACGGCTCCACGGTCTGCATGATCGGTGGTGACGGGAGTTTGCCCTCGAAGATACCGCGGACGAAGTCGAGCCCCGTCATCGACGCCATCACCTGCGTCGGCGTCACGCCGTATTCGACCTTGGGAGCGGCGGGTTCGTCGTCCATGGCATGCTTCCGGTTATGATGACGAATATCGTATTGAGCGACGACGATACCCGCAACTGGCGTGTTCCGGACGCGGTGCAGCGTGCAACGCTGCTCCGCAGCGCCGGGACCTATAGCTGGATGGACAACGGTTGGCCGGACGAGGCATGGGCCCCGGATCGGCATCGCACCGCTTCGCACTGCGCTGCGTCCGGGGCGTGCTCGCGGCGATTACGCCCGCTTGTTCGCCCGCATCAGGTCCGCGAACCGCTTGAACAGATAATGCGAGTCGCGTGGGCCCGGCGAGGCTTCCGGGTGGTACTGCACCGAGAACACCGGCTTGCCCTCGAGCTGGATGCCGCAGTTGGAGCCGTCGAACAGCGAAATGTGCGTCTGCGTCGCGCCCTTCGGCAGCGTCGCCTGGTCCACCGCAAAGCCGTGGTTCATCGAGGTGATCTCAACCTTGCCGGTGGTCTCGTCCTTGACCGGATGATTGGCGCCGTGATGGCCCTGATGCATCTTCATGGTCTTGGCGCCGACGGCGAGGCCGAGCATCTGGTGGCCGAGGCAGATGCCGAAGGTCGGCGTGCCCGACGAGATCACCTGCTGGATCACGGGCACCGCGTATTTGCCGGTCTCGGCCGGGTCGCCCGGGCCGTTGCTGAGGAACACGCCGTCGGGCTTCATCGCCAGAATGTCTTCGGCCGAGGTCGTTGCCGGCACCACCGTGACCTTGCAGCCTTCGCCGGCAAGCAGGCGCAGGATGTTGCGCTTGATGCCGTAGTCGATCGCGACCACGTTGAATTCAGGCTCGGTCTGGCGGCCAAAACCGTTTTCCCAGGACCACGGCGTCTCGTCCCAGGTGAAGCGCTGGGCCGACGTCACCATCGGCACCAGGTCCATGCCTTCGAGGCCGGGCCATTCGCGCGCCTCTTCCTTCAGGCCATGCAGGTCGAACTCGCCGTTTCGCGAATGCGCGATCACGGCGTTCGGCATGCCCTTGGTGCGGATCAGCGCAGTCAGCGCCCTTGTGTCGATGCCCGACAGGCCGATGATGCCGCGTGCGCGCAGCCACTGGTCGAGATGTTTGGTGGCGCGGTAGTTCGAGGGATCTGATATCGCGGAGCGCAGGATCACGCCGCGCGCGCCCGGCGTCGCCGCCATGTTCACCGTCTCGATATCCTCGTCGTTAGTGCCGACATTGCCGATATGCGGGAAAGTGAAGGTGATGAGCTGCCCGGCATAGGAGGGATCGGTGAGGATCTCCTCGTAGCCGGTCATCGCGGTGTTGAAGCAGACCTCGCCGACGGCATGGCCTTCCGCGCCGAGGCCAAACCCTTCCAGCACGGTGCCGTCGGCAAGCACGAGGAGCGCGGTCGGTTTGTGGTCCGGCCAGGCTGAAGCATTTTCAGATGTTGTCATGAGCGCACTTCATAGTCCCCGCTCCCCCGCGCGTCAAAGCCGGAAGAGCAAGAAAACCGGGGGATTCACATGCGTTTGCTGCATATTTGACAGCCGGTTCCGCCGTGTCAGTATTTTTGGACCAAATCCGTCCAAATCGGGGGGCCAGCTTAACCAATTGGAAGCCGTCCCGCCCATTCCTGGCCTCGTCAGCCCGCACGCGGATCGCCGTGATGCCGGTGGCGTGGCGCGCGCGGCCCCTATATAGACGCGGAATCTTCCGCTAGACCAAAGGCCTTCCGGCGGCACCATTCTCAGTGAGGCAACCATGCTGCGCGACGACATCAACAATGCGGTCAAGGACGCCATGAAGGCCAAGGCGGAGCGCAAGCTCTCCACGCTGCGCATGGTCAATTCGACCATCAAGAACGCCGACATCGCCGCGCGCGGGGAGGGCAAGCCGCCGCTTTCGGACGCCGATCTGCTTGCGCTGTTTCAAAAGATGATCAAGCAGCGCCAGGAATCGGTCGAGCTCTACGACAAGGGCGGCCGCGCCGAATTGGCTGCGCAGGAGCGCGAGGAGATCGCGATCATCCAGGCCTATCTGCCGAAGCAGATGTCGGACGACGAGGTGAAGGCCGCGATCGCAGCGGCGATCGCCGAGACCGGCGCCGCAGGGATGAAGGACATGGGCAAGGTGATCGGCGTGCTGCGCGGCAAGTACGCCGGCAAGATGGATTTCGCCAAGGCCAGCGCGCTGGTCAAGGCGCAACTCGGCGGCTGATTTATTGTCATTGCGATGCTCCTTGCAATGACGCCTGTATCGCAAT
>DATCXE010000632.1:0-2243 GCA_036565985.1 Bradyrhizobium sp. | reverse complement strand
GGGCTGGAGAAGGGGCTTGCCGTCCGCACCCTGCGCGACGTGCTGGAAACCGGCGATGCCGCGCTGCAGGCGCAACTGCTCACGCCCGACAATGCCAATCCGATGGTGGCGCTCAACAGCGCGATGATGACCGACGGCGTGGTGATCGAGATCGCCAACGGCGTCGTGCTGACCCAGCCGCTGCAAATCATCCATGTCGCCAGCGGTTCTGCGCCCGCCGCGATGTTCACGCGCTCGATGCTTTGCCTCGGCAGGGATGCCGGAGCGACGCTGATCGAGAGCTACATCGCTGCCGAGGGCGCGACGGCCTATCAGGCCCATGATTCCCTGATCGTTGTGATCGGCGATAATTCGCGGCTCGACCATGTCCGCCTCATTGAGGATAGCCGCGAGGCCTTCAACATTTCTTCCGCCGTCGTCACGCTGGGTGCGCACGCGCACTTCAACACGTTTGGCATGACCTCGGGTGCTGCGGTCAGCCGCTACCAGGCGACGATTGCGTTCGCGGGCGAGCATTCCCGTGTCGAAACCAACGGCGTCAATCTGCTCAACGGTCGCCAGCACGCCGACACCACGCTGTTCATGGACCACGCAGTGCCCCATTGCGCCAGCCGCGAGGTTTTCCGCGCTGTCGCCGATGACCGCGGCCACTCGGTGTTCCAGGGCCGTATCATCGTGCAGCCCCGCGCGCAGAAGACCGATGCCAAGATGATGACGCGGGCGCTGTTGCTGTCCGACGAGGCCGAGGCCGACAACAAGCCGGAACTCGAAATCTTCGCCGACGACGTCACCTGCGGCCATGGCGCCACCACCGGCGCGCTCGACGAGAGCCTGCTGTTCTATCTGCGTGCCCGGGGCCTGTCCGAGAAGGAAGCCCAGGCGCTGCTGATCCAGGCGTTTGTGGGCGAGGCGATTGAATCGATCGTCAATGACGATCTGCGCGAGCTTGCAATTGCAGCCGCTCAGCGCTGGCTGGAGGCACGGGGATGACCCAGCATCCGGCAGTCATGAATGGTGCCTACGACGTGGCCCGCGTGCGCGAGGATTTCCCGGCGCTGGCGATGAAGGTCTACGGCAAGCCGCTGGTCTATCTGGACAACGCGGCTTCCGCGCAGAAGCCGACCGCCGTGCTCGACCGCATGACCGAGGCTTACAGAAGCGAGTACGCCAACGTGCATCGCGGGCTGCATTACCTCGCCAATGCCGCGACCGAGGCCTACGAAGGCGGCCGTGCCAAGGTCGCAAAGTTCCTCAATGCCGGGCGCACCGAGGAGATCATCTTCACCCGCAACGCCACCGAGGCGATCAATCTCGTGGCGTCGTCCTGGGGCGAGCCCAACATCAAGGCCGGCGACGAGATCGTGATCTCCATCATGGAGCATCACTCCAACATCGTCCCCTGGCATTTCCTGCGTGAGCGCCATGGCGCCGTGATCAAATGGGCGCCGGTCGATGACGAGGGCAATTTCCTGATCGAGGAGTTCGAGAAGCTCCTGACCGATCGCACCAAATTGGTGGCGATCACGCAGATGTCGAACGCGCTCGGCACCGTCGTGCCGGTCAAGGACGTGGTGAAGATCGCGCATGCCCGCGGCATTCCGGTGCTGGTCGACGGCAGCCAGGCCGCGGTGCACATGACGATCGACGTGCAGGACATCGATGCGGACTTCTACGTCTTCACCGGCCATAAGCTGTACGGCCCGACCGGCATCGGCGTGCTCTATGCCAAGTATGAACACCTGGTCGCGATGCGGCCCTATAACGGCGGCGGCGAGATGATCCGCGAGGTAGCCCGGGACTGGGTGACCTACGGCGATCCGCCGCACAAATTCGAGGCCGGCACGCCCGCGATCGTGGAATCGATCGGGCTGGGGGCTGCGATCGACTACGTCAACTCGATCGGCAAGGAACGTATCGCCGCCCACGAGCACGATCTCCTGACCTATGCCCAGGAGCGCCTGCGCGAAATCAACTCGCTGCGGCTGATCGGCACCGCGAAGGGCAAGGGGCCGGTGATTTCCTTCGAGATGAAGGGCGCCCATCCCCACGACGTCGCGACCGTGATCGACCGGCAGGGGATTGCGGTGCGCGCCGGCACCCACTGCGTGATGCCGCTTTTAGAGCGGTTCAATGTCACGGCCACCTGCCGCGCGTCGTTTGGGATGTATAATACCCGTGAAGAAGTCGACCATCTGGCACAGGCGCTGATCAAGGCGCGGGAATTGTTCGCATGAGTGACACAG
>DATCXE010000461.1:0-5048 GCA_036565985.1 Bradyrhizobium sp. | reverse complement strand
CGCTCGTCGGCGCCTTCACGCTGGGCATCGCCAACAAATTCCTCGAACCTTTCGCCGGTGCCGTGCTCGGCAAGATCGCGATCCTGGTGCTGATCATCCTGTTCATCCAGAAACGGCCGCGCGGCCTGTTTGCGCTCAAGGGCCGGGCGGTGGAAGCATGACGCCGCATTTTGCATTTGGATTTTGCTCCGCGTCGCGGTGCCACTCCCTCTCCCGCTTGCGGGGGAGGGTTGGGGTGGGGGTCTCTCCGCGAGTCACACTGGTCGTGTGGAGAGAGATCCCCCACCCGGATCGCATCTTGCGATGCGATCCGACCTCCCCCGCAAGCGGGAGAGGTGAGTCCCGATGACGCCGCACGTTCTGACACGTTCGCTCGACCGCAGCGCCAGCATCTTCATCCTGGTGGTCGCCGGCCTCGGCGTGCTGATCCCGCTGTCCAACCTGCTGCTGCCGGCGGGCTCGATGTTTCAGGTGCCGACCTATCTGGTCGCGCTGTTCGGCAAATATGCCTGCTACGCCATTCTCGCGCTGTCGATCGACCTGATCTGGGGTTATTGCGGCATCCTCTCGCTCGGCCACGGCGCGTTCTTCGCGCTCGGCGGTTACGCCATGGGCATGTACCTGATGCGCCAGATCGGCAGCCGCGGCGTCTACGGCAATCCGATCCTGCCCGACTTCATGGTGTTCCTGAATTATCCGAGCCTGCCCTGGTACTGGCACGGTTTTGATATGTTCTGGTTCGCGGCGCTGATGGTTCTTCTCGCGCCGGGACTGCTGGCGTTCTGCTTCGGCTGGCTGGCGTTTCGCTCGCGCGTCACCGGCGTCTATCTCTCGATCATCACACAGGCGATGACGTATGCGCTGTTGCTGGCGTTCTTCCGCAACGATTTCGGCTTCGGCGGCAACAACGGCCTGACCGACTTCAAGGATATCCTTGGCTTCAACGTGCAGGCCGACGGCACCCGCGCGACGCTGTTCATGCTCAGTTGCCTCGCGCTGATCGTCACCTTCCTGATCTGCCGTGCGGTGGTGACCTCCAAGCTCGGCAAGGTGCTGATCGCGATCCGCGACGCTGAATCGCGCACGCGGTTCCTCGGCTATCGCGTCGAATCATACAAGCTGTTCGTGTTCACGCTGTCGGCCTGCATGGCAGGCGTTGCCGGCGCGCTCTATGTGCCGCAGGTCGGCATCATCAATCCAAGCGAATTCGCCCCGGGCAATTCGATCGAGGCCGTGATCTGGGTCGCGGTCGGCGGCCGCGGCACGCTGGTGGGTGCGGCACTTGGCGCCGTCGTCGTCAACTACGCAAAGACCTTCTTCACGTCCGGCCCGCTGGCGCCGTACTGGCTGTTCATGCTGGGCGCGCTGTTCATCCTGGTGACGTTGCTGCTGCCGAAGGGCATCGTCGGCACTTACACCGCCTGGCGGGAGTCCCGGAAGGCAACCGAACTGGCCAATGTCGAAAGCGCCTTGAGTGAAGACGGCATCGGCGAACCTAGAGCGGCGGAGTGAGCGCATGAGTGTCATGGAGGGTAGGACCACTTCCGCGCTGCTCTATCTCGACGGAGTGCACGTTTCGTTCGATGGCTTTCACGCCATCAACAACCTGTCGCTGACGCTCGAGCCCGGTGAGATGCGCGCCGTCATCGGCCCGAACGGCGCCGGCAAGACTACGATGATGGACATCATCACCGGCAAGACCAGGCCCGACGAGGGAACGGTGCTGTTCGACGGCATGACCGACCTGACGCGGCTGGATGAGACCCGCATCGCCGAGCTCGGCATCGGCCGCAAGTTCCAGAAGCCGACGGTGTTCGAGAGCCAGACCATCGAGGATAATCTCCTGCTCGCGCTCAACGTCGATCACAGCGTCAAGGGCACGCTGTTCTGGCGCGGCAGCAGGGACGAGGCCGAACGGATCGACCGCGTGCTGGAAACCATCCGCTTGACGGGTGCGCGCGACAAATTGGCCGGGAGCCTGTCGCACGGCCAGAAGCAGTGGCTGGAGATCGGCATGCTGCTGGCGCAAGACCCGAAGCTGTTGCTGGTCGATGAGCCCGTCGCCGGGATGACCGACGTCGAGACGCATCAGACGGCGGAGCTCTTGAAGGAAATCAACAAGGACAAGACGGTCATGGTCGTCGAACACGACATGACCTTCGTGCGCGAACTCGGCGTCAAGGTGACCTGCCTGCATGAAGGCACGGTGCTGGCGGAAGGGACCATCGATCAGGTCTCGTCGAACGAGCGGGTGATCGAAGTGTATCTGGGAAGGTGAGGCGTGACAGCAAATACTCAGTTCCGTGTCCCGGGCACAGCGCAGCATGAGCGCAGCGAAATGATGCGCTGTAGAACCGGGACCCACGCTGGGTCCCGCATCTGCGGTGCATCACTGCGTGCTGCACCGCGCGCGGGACACGAGATGGGAAGGCCGGGAGCATGCTGAAGGTTGAAAATATCAGCCTCTACTACGGCGCGGCGCAGGCGTTGCGCGGCGTCTCGCTGTCCGCCGAGCCGGGCAAGGTGACCTGCGTGCTCGGCCGCAACGGTGTCGGCAAGACCTCGCTGCTGCGGGCGATGGTCGGGCAATACCCGATATCGGGCGGTTCGATCACCCTTGGAGGTAACGACATCACCGGCCTCAAACCCTACGAGCGCGCACGGGCCGGCATCGGCTTCGTGCCGCAGGGCCGCGAAATATTTCCGCTGCTGACGGTGGAGGAAAATCTCAAGACCGGCTTCGGGCCGCTCAAGCGCGACGACCGCCATATCCCCGACGACGTGTTCTCGCTGTTTCCGGTGCTGAACTCGATGCTGGGACGGCGCGGCGGCGACCTCTCCGGCGGACAGCAGCAGCAACTGGCGATCGGCCGGGCGCTGGTGATGCGGCCAAAGCTGTTGCTGCTGGACGAGCCGACCGAAGGCATTCAGCCCTCGATCATCAAGGACATCGGCCGCGCCATTACCTATCTGCGCAGCCTCGGCAACATGGCGATCGTGCTGGTCGAACAATATCTCGACTTTGCCTGCGAGCTCGGCGACAATTTCGCGGTGATGGACCGCGGCGCGGTGAAATATGCCTGCGACCGCGCCAACCTCGAACCTGCCGAGATCAGCCGCCAGATGGCGCTTTGACGTCGCGGCGCCATAACGTCGTTTGGGGGATGGATGCGGACCGATATATCGCGCGCAGCATCAGCGACATTCGCGGCCAACCGGGCCGAGGGCGCGGTGCGGTTCGGCGTGCATTTGCAGGACGGTGTCACCCGTCGCGGAGAGCTGCATGAATCCGGGTCGCTGCGCGTGCGCTTTCCTTCTCCGGAAGCGGAGGGGCTGTCCGGCGTATTCGTCAACACGGCCGGCGGCATCGCCGGCGGCGACCGCTTCGACATCGATATCGCGGCAGCCAGGGGATCGCGGCTGACGCTGACGACGGCGGCGGCCGAAAAAGTCTATCGTGCGTCCGGGCCCGCGGCACACCTCAATATCGCCCTGAAGGCGGAGAGCGGCGCGCACCTCTCCTGGTTGCCGCAGGAGACCATCCTGTTCGACCGGGCGCGGATCGTCAGGCGCATCGATATCGATCTGGCGGAAGACGCCTCGCTTCTGCTCTGCGAAATCGTGGTGTTCGGCCGCGCGGCGATGGGCGAAAGGATGCTGCATGGCGAGTTCGTCGATCGCTGGCGCCTGCGCCGTGCGGGCAGGCTGGTGTTTGCGGAAACCGTCCGGCTCGACGGCGATATCGGCGAGAAGCTGGCGCGGCCGGCGATTGCAAACGGCGGCGTTGCGATCGGCACCGCGCTGATCGTGCCCGGCGACGAGGCGTTGGTGGCGCGGATCCGCGAAGCTTCGGAATCGTTCGGCGGCGAGGTCGGCATCTCCTGCTGGAATGGATTTGCAATGGCGCGCTTCTGTGCCCAAGATGCGGCGCGGCTCCGCGCCGACATGATGGCCGTACTCGGCCGCGCCAGCGGCGTGGCGCTACCCCGGCTATGGCTCAACTAGATCAAATCACCAGAGTGTTCGCATGAATCTGTCTCCCCGCGAAAAGGACAAGCTCTTGATCTCGATGGCGGCCATGGTGGCGCGCCGCAGGCTGGAGCGCGGCGTCAAGCTCAACCATCCCGAGGCGATCGCCATCATCTCCGACTTCATCGTCGAGGGCGCACGCGACGGCCGCACCGTCGCCGAGCTGATGCAATCCGGCGCGCAGGTCATCACCCGCGCTCAATGCATGGACGGAATCGCGGAGATGATCCACGACATCCAGGTCGAGGCGACTTTTCCCGACGGCACCAAGCTCGTCACCGTGCATGAGCCGATCCGGTAGTTATCGTCATTCCGGGGCACGCGAAGCGTCCCGGAATCCAGAAGTTGTTGATCGAGATTCCGGGTTCGATGCTGAGCATCGCCCCGGAATGACGGAGAGAAAAGATGATCCCCGGCGAACTCTTCATCAAGGACGGCGAGATCGAGCTAAACGCCGGCCGCAAGACGGTCACGCTCACGGTCGCCAACACCGGCGACCGCCCGATCCAGGTCGGCTCGCACTACCATTTCTTCGAGACCAACCCCGCGCTGAAATTCGACCGCAGGAAGGCCCGCGGCATGCGGCTCGATATCGCCGCCGGCACCGCGGTCCGCTTCGAGCCCGGCCAGACCCGCGACGTGCAGTTGGTGGCGCTCGCCGGCAAGCGCGTCATCTACGGCTTTCGCGGCGACGTGCAGGGGAAGCTGTGAACGACGCAGGCGAAATGCTGGCGGGAATATGCCTCGTCACCGGAGCGGCCGAGTTCGCCGCGCGCCGCCACAGTGGCATGGCGCGCAAGGGGCGCGGCAACGAGCCCTATGTCAACCACCTCGCCGAGGTCGCGAACCTGCTTGCTGTAGCTACATCAGGCACGGATGCCGAACTCGTCGCGGCGGGCTGGCTGCATGATACCATCGAGGACACCGAAACGACGCGCGAGGAACTCGCGGAAGAGTTCGGCGCACGCGTCGCGGATATCGTGGTCGAGGTGACCGACGACATGAGCCTGCCGAAAGAT
>DATCXE010000613.1:0-2742 GCA_036565985.1 Bradyrhizobium sp. | reverse complement strand
CGCGGCCGCGCTGAATTGTCCCAGATTGACCGAATAGCCGTCCACGAAGACGGTGATGCTCCCGTCCGCCTGCATCTGCAGGGAGAAATGACCGTTCAATCGGGCGGCGATGACTGGCGCGATCTTCCTGGTCGGCTTTTTCCGGGGAGCGCGCACGAAAGACAGCCCCTCAGGTGTGCGGCAGGAACGGCGTGAGTTCGCTTTCCGGCCGCGGGCGATCCAGCAATCCGAGCCTCACGGGGACATCGTAAAGCCGGCCCGGTGCAAAGCGGCGATAGAAATGCCGCAGGCCCGGAACGAGTACGCGAACGACGGGGACCTGGACGTCGGGCCGCGTCTGGTCGAGCACGAGGAAATCGTAACCTGCGCGGGTAGCGATCTCGACACAGGCGTTCACCTGGTCGCGCGTGTTGTCGTGGACCGCAAGGCCGGGCGCCGGCGGAACGACCGGATGGTCGCTCGGAATCAGGAACGGATGATCTTCCAGGCGCAGCGGATTGATACCGTCAAGCGATGGCTTCTCGCCGCTGCCGCCGCCCATCATGCCGATCGACATGAACTGGGTCAGCTCGGTGAGCGAACGCAACAGGGCGATGCGGCGATCGAAATGCGCACCTGAACCGAACTCGATGTTCTCGTGACCGTTCTGCATCCAGTGCATGACCGCCACGTAGGTGGGAATCCCGAGATCGCTGGTGACGTCGAGCACCCACAGCCGTCGCCCGGCATCCGCAAACTGGGTCTGCAGATCCCGGATGTAGGAATCGTCGAATTGCTTGAGGTCGAGCTCGGCACGCTGCAGCCGGTTGTACCACCAGATGGCGTAGGCATCGCGCTCGATCAGTTCGAGGAAGCCCTGAACGATGGCCTCCTCGCGGGTGTTGCCGGCCGCGCAACCGTTGGAGTCGGTATGGAAGCCGCCATAAAAGAAGTAGAGCAGGCCGGTCGGAAGATGTTTGAAGCGCATGTCGCGCAACGACCAGACCGGAGACCACTCGGTCTTGGTCGAGGGATCGAGCGGTTCGGGAACCGGATGCGAATCGTCCGGCGACTGGACAAACCTGCTTTGAAACTGCGCCTCGCTGAAAAGCTGGACGTCGTTGGGATGAATGGCGTCGCCGGGATCGAAATCGGCAAAGCGGCGCGCCGTCCTGATCTCGTCACCCTGGAAAATGCCGGAATAGCGCTCGATCGCCTCCATCAACGCGCTGGCCTCGCCCTGCTCGGCGGTCGAGCCCTTGCCGTAGCTGCCACCGCTCAGTCCGGATCTGAGCTGGTCGACGCTCTGGGCCGGTGCAGAGAAATTGTGATGGGCGAAGAAATTGGTGTTCATCGGCAGATCGACCTCGATCCGCTCGAGCCGCGAAACCACGCCGGTCAGCGGGCTCACATGCTTGCGGAAGCGCGCCACCGTAGTTCCGGAAGTCACGGTGCGATATCCGCCGCTGGTCATGATGAGCTTGCTGCCTTCGGCGATTTCGATCGGCGTTGCCGCCCGGCGCGGACTTTGCAGCTTCTTGCTGCCGCAGGTGGGACATTGCGGGCGCCGCGCGACAAAGTGCTTGGCGATGACCGCTCCCGTCAGATCGAGGCTCGCAATGTGATCGCGCAGATCAGTGCGAAAGCCCGAGGCGATCGCTTTCGCGATTTCGACGGCAGCGAAGTGAACTGCGGTTTGTCCGACGCTCTCGCTGACCAGGGGCGATACGGCAACGGCGTGCGCCGATCCGCGGTCGAGAAATCCCTTGATCTCCCGGTTGCGGATCATGCGATCGAAAAGACAGTTCCAGCACGCGCTCTCGCCCGGCTTGAACACGGGGCCCACCAGCGGAAACACGCCGGACGGCTGCACCAGCAGCCAGGGTGTCTTGTCGGCCACGCGCTCCTCGTTCATCTCGGCCAGCCGCCGGTCGAGATAGTCGTTCGCCAGCGTGATCGTGAGCCGGGGCGAACGCTTGGCGATCTGAACGCCGAGCTTGCTCAAGGCCGCGGTGAGTTCCTTGGCGCCCTTGACATCGATCGCTTCGACCCGCACGGGGCAATCGCGCAGATTCTGCTCTGCGACTTCGAGAGGCAGGCCGAGACTCGCCCAATATCCAGCGACCGCGCCATCGAATGCGGGCGAGGCTCCCGCCACGACGTATCGGCGCTCCTTTAGCCGCCTGATCGCTTCCTCTATCTTGTCTGCCGGAAAGGTCTTCGAAAGCTGGCGAACGATCTCCGGCGCGGACTTGCCATTCTTTCCGATGGCGGTGGCCACTGCACAATACAGCTCGCCATGCAGGAAGAACTTCCGGTTCTCGGAATAGAGGCAGACCACATCGGGAGGAAGCACATAGGCGGTGAAGTTCGGCGCGAATCGCAGAACGTCCTTGCCGGTCCTGCTCGCAACGCGGCTCTTGCGATTGGCTGTCATCGGGTCAGCACGCGTATCCTGTTGCCTGTCAATTCAGGTCGCCAGAGCACGGCGACGCGTTCATCCGCAGGAATTCTGCGCCCGCGGCGACCGGAATTGTTCGATGGAGTGGAACACACCCGCTTGTCACCGGCAAGCTGCCCACGCCGGCAGGCAAACGCCACAGCGAAACAACAAATTGGCCGGGTCGCTCGCGAGCCCGGCCAATGAAATCGTGGCTTGTCCATACACAATCAGAAAGCGTCGTTGCCTAGCACCAGCGGCAGCGGCCCCACGATGCGCAGCAACCTGTTGCTACCCACGGCACGCCTACGCCTATCCAGCCA
>DATCXE010000610.1:0-5967 GCA_036565985.1 Bradyrhizobium sp. | reverse complement strand
TGCCGATGATGACGCGGCTGGTCGGCAAGAATTCATGGGTTTGCGTGACGGCGATCCCGCTGCTGTCGCTGCCGATCCTGGCCGGCGCGCTGATGGGTTTGCGTCAGGGGGCGCCGTCGCGGCCGGCAATCGCCGGCGCCGTCGCCGGGTTGTTGTCGGCGGGGCTCGCGGCGACGCTCTACGCGTCGCATTGCACGGACGATTCACCGCTGTTCGTGGCGACCTGGTACACGCTGGCGACGGCGCTGGTCACGGCAGTCGGCGCACTGGCCGGATCGAAGCTGCTGAAATACTAGAGCGTTTTCAAGCGAAGTGGATCCGGTTCGCGTGAAGAAAACGCGTCAAAACAAGAATCCAGCGCTTCGGTTCTGATTCAATCAGAACCGGATAATGCGCGAGTTCACGCCACCGGCGCGTTCTGCTGCATGCGATGGAAGCGCAGCACCTGCTGCGCGGTCGACGGCCGCAGCCGCTCGTAGGTGTCCTTGCAGGCGGCGATATCGGTCGGATCCCCGCCTGCCAGTTCATCGCGCATGTTGATGATCGTCTTGACGGTCGGCCACGAAAGTCCCGCGACCTTCGCCAGGATCATCACGCCCTCGGCCCGGCTTTCGATCATCATGTTTTCGGCGATCGCCACCGGCATGTTGGCCATCGCCGCGATCGATGCGTTGGCCTCGTCGAATTTCCCGGCCTCGGCAAACGACGCCACCTGGGATTCGTCGAGCCGGCCGTCGTCATACAACGACTTGACCAGGGCATGGGCGATCTCGGTATTCCCCGTCATCGTCGAGGTGGCCGAGCGCGCGCGCCGCGTTGCCTCCTTGACCGCGGTCGGTACCCGCGCTGCCTGCTGCGGGTTGGCGGCCTCCAGCCGCTGTCGCACTGTGTCGGATGCCTTCGCGAGCAGTTTCAGGTAGAGATGCCGCGGCATGGACGGACGCTGGCCGATGCAGATCGTGAGGTTGTCGTCGCCTTCTGCACGGCTCACCAGGCGGGTGAAACCGCGCTCGGTGAACTCCGCGCCGGGATTGTTGACGGTGCTCTGGATCACCTCGTCGTTGCCGCGCTGGACCAGCACCTCGGTGACGGCGCCGCTCAACACCCTTCGCGTCGAAATCGCCATCAAATGCGCCTGGCTCTTGCTGCGGGCGTTCTCGATCAGGGTCTTGTCGTCGAGCCGGTTGGATTGCGACAGCACCGGACCCGCCACCTCGATGACGTCGTCGAAGGCGAGCGCGCGGATGGTGAGCGGCGGCGCGGTGTCGATCGGGGCAAGGCGGTTGGCCAGCAGCGCCTTGGCCGAAGTTTCAATGTGATCGATCAGGCACTGGAAGACATCGTCGAACAGCCCGATCTGTTCGTCGGAATAGTCGACTGCGCCGTTGATGAAGAGATCGGTCACCCGCCGCAGGGTCTCGACCCGGCGGGCGACGGTTCCATGCGCCAGTGTGCTCTGCAATTCGTCGAGCAGATGTCCGGGATAAGTCGCTGTTTTCAAACTCATGGCTCTGTCCTGGAGAAAAAACCGGCATTGGATTCTCCGCCACCGGGACTTGAAAATACTGGATCAGGCGCTGGCGATGCGGTTGCGTCCCTGCGCCTTGGCTGCGTAAAGCGCGCTGTCGGCGCGTGCGAGGAATGTGTCTGACGTTTCGTTCGGCTTCAGCGTCGCAACGCCGGCGGACATCGTCACCTTCATGCCCGACGAGAATGCGCTCCATTCGAGATCGGCGACGATCGCACGCAGCCGGTCGAGCGCCCGGGTCGCGCTGTTCGTATCCAGGTCGGGCAGCACCAGCAGGAATTCCTCGCCGCCGTAGCGGCCGAACCGGTCGACGCTGCGGATGTTGGCGAACATGGTGATGGAGAATGTCCGCAAGACCTCGTCGCCGGTCGGGTGGCCGTAGGCGTCGTTGATGCGCTTGAACCAGTCGAGATCGATCAGCGCGATGGAGCAGGGTGACCCGCTGCGTTCGGCGCGGGCGATTTCCTCCTCCAGCATCCGCATGATGCTGCGACGGTTGGAGGCCCCTGTCAGTTCATCGAGTTCGGCAAGTTCCTCGATCCGCTTGTAGGCTGCCTTGAGTTCGAAACTGCGGTCGTAGAGCATCTTGCGCATCGCGCTGCCATACTGTCCGACGAAGGCGCACTGGCCGATCGTGAGGACATATGAAAGCATCGCGGCGAGCCGCTCGGTCGGGGTAGCGATCGGCAGGCCGATCGGTGTGCTGGTGAACAGAAAGATCGGCGCCAGGCCGATCATGGTGAGCGTCCAGGCGATGATGGCCTGGCGGGAAGTCATCCGCAGCGCGCCGAATCCGAAAATCAGGAACACGACGCTGAGGAAGGCAAAGCCGATCTCGGGTGCGGCCGAAAGGAAACAAAGCTGGATCGCGACGTGGCCGCCGACCTGGTAGATGGTGAGGTAATGATCCTCGAACCTGTCGTTGAAGCAGGCCTCCGACAGCACGACGAAGATCGAGACCAGTCCGACGCCGGCCAGGAAATAGGCCGACGGGATCATCATCGGGATGGTGCCGGCGTGGGAATAGACCAGCAGGACCAGGGTGATGAGGGAGTAGCTGACGGCCTGCACCGCCAGCATCTGGCGGCGCTGACCGGTCCGGCGCTTCAACAGTTCCGGCGACAGGCGAACAACGTGCGCCGCGGCACCGTTGGAGCCTTGCCCTTGAAGCAATGAAGCTGCGCTGCTCATGTCCCGTCGCGAATGGAGATTGCCGGACGAAACTCTAGGGAACAAAGCCTTTAGTTTTGGTATCTTTTGGAGCCGATTCTGGCCCGTCAGGGTGCGGCCATTATGCTGTTTCGTAACGGATATCTGCCAAATTCCGATAGCGGAACCCACGTTCGGGAACTCCGGTCCAAGCAGATGCTGCCCTGTTGGCCAGGCCTTGGTATGGTCGTACGGGCGGTGCACTCTCCAGGAAAGCCATTCTGTAATATGATACCAATTGCGGCGGTTCCTTCGTTCTGGCCGGTACCATTGGGTCATGTCCCTTTGTGGGGTAGGTCACACATGCGCTTAGGGCATTGCCGTAATGTGAAGATTCTTGCCTTCCCCGTCGAACCGTCGGCCCCCCCTCTCAGACCAACCTTGCGAGACGGCCATTGAGTGCGGCACAGGCGGCTTCAGACGAAGTTCTGATCGCTCGGATCGCTCAAGGCGACCGGCTCGCCATGCAGGTGCTTTACGGAAGGCACCATGTCAGGGTGTTCCGTTTCGGGCTTCGGCTCGTAAGGGACGAGCAGATCGCGGAAGACCTCATCAGCGAGGTTTTTCTCGATGTGTGGCGTCAGGCCGGCAAGTTCGAAGGCCGATCCGCCGTTACCACCTGGCTGCTGGCGATTACGCGTTTCAAGGCCCTCTCGGCACTCAGGCGCCGCAAGGACGTTGGACTGGACGACGAGACCGCGAACGCGATCGAGGATACCTCCGACGATCCCGAAGTGGTGGTGCAGAAGAAGGATACGGGTGAAGCGTTGCGCAAGTGCCTGACGGCACTTTCGCCTGAGCATCGGGAGATCGTCGATCTCGTCTACTACCACGAGAAGTCCGTGGAAGAGGTGGCCGAAATCGTCGGTATTCCGGAGAACACCGTCAAGACGCGCCTGTTTTATGCGCGCAAGAAATTGGCCGAGTTGCTGATGGCAGCCGGCATTGAGCGAGGTTGGCCATGATGGCAGCTAGCAGGAAAATGCTGGATCGAGAGCCCAGCGAAATCGAGATGCTGTTGCCCTTTCATGCGGCCGGCACCCTGAGCGCGCGGGATGCACGCCGCGTCGAGGACGCGCTCGCCGGCGATCCCGATCTCGCCCGGCAATATGCCGTCATCGGCGAGGAATATGCCGAGACGATCAGCCTGAACGAGAGCCTGGGGGCGCCGTCGGTGCGCGCCATGCAGAAGCTGTTCGCGGCGATCGATGCCGAGCCGGTTCGCAAGCCGTCGCTTTCGGTCAGCCTGTTCGCCCGGGTATCGGAATTCTTTGCAAAGCTGTCGCCGCGCACACTGGCCTGGTCGGCCGGCGTTGGCGCCGTCGCGCTGCTGTTGCAGGCCGGCGTGATCGGCGCGGTGCTGATGAAAAACCAGACCGCGTCTTTCGAGACGGCGTCGCTGAGCATGAACGAGCCGGCGTCAGGGCCCATCACCCGCGATCTCGGCAGCAGCGTTGCGCCGCCGCGGGCGCTGGTGCGGTTCGCGCCGGAAGCGCGCATATCCGACATCACCGTTTTGCTCGGAAAATATCAGGCTTCGATCGTCGGTAGCGCCGAGGGCGGGATGTTCCGGCTGCAGTTCAAGGCGATGGGCAGGGACGAGGCCGCGAACCTGCTGAAGAAGCTGGAGGGCGAGAAGATCGTCAGCCTTGCGGTGGCAGCGCAGTAAGCCGCTCGCCCGGCAAGCCGAGGTCCCATGGTCCGTGATGGCTCGAATTGGCGGATGAAGGCACGGCGCGGCGTCTTGATCCTGTCGGTGGCGCTGTTGCCGGTGCTGGCGTTCGCAGCTTCCGCGGTTCATGCGCAAAGCATCATGCGTTCGCCCAATCTCAACGTCGGCTCGCGGGTGCCAACCATCAATCCGGCGGCGCCGAGGATCAACCCGAACATCGCGGGCCGCCCGAACGTAGGCATCGATACCGTTGCGCGAACGCGCCCGGACCTCGGCGTAAAGTCGACGCTCTCTGCCACACGGTTCCCCTCCAACCGCAACACGGCTTGCCAGTCCGCCTCCCGCGGCCCGGACGGCGAATGCTCGGTCGCGCCGGCCGGCGGCGGCAAGGGTGGCTCCGCCAGGAAGCTGGCCAAAAAGGGGAAGGGCGGAGCCGACAAGGGCAGTTCGCAGGCCGCGGTCAATCTGCGCACCGTTCCGAACGAATTCGTCGCGGAAATCGACGGTTCGCTGTCTGCGGCCGAGGCCGATGCGCTGGCACGGCGCCATGGCCTGGAGCGCATCGCGTCGGAGAATTTCCCGCTGCTTGGCGGCACCATCGGCCTGTTCCGGATCGTCGACCGGCGTCCGGTCGAGACGGCACGCCGTCAATTCGCCGCCGATGCCAGCGTGCGGTCGGTCCAGTTCAATTTCCGCTATTTCCTGCAGGATCAGAAAGCCCTGACCGAAGGCGATGCCGCGCAATACGCGGTTGCGCAGCTTCGGCTGCCGCAGGCCCACCAGCTCGCCCGCGGCATGAACGTCACCATTGCGGTGATCGATTCCGGCGTCGACGCCCGACATCCCGAACTCGCCAATTCGATTGCCGACAACTTCGATGCGCTCGGAAGCAGGGAAGGTCCCCATGTCCACGGCACCGGGATTGCCGGGGCGATCGTCGCGCATGCCAGGCTGATGGGGAGCGCGCCGGAGGCGAGGCTGCTGGCGATCCGCGCGTTCGGCGCAGGATCGAAAGGCGCGGAGAGCACGTCCTACGTCATTCTGAGGGGGCTGAACTATGCCGCCGAGCATGGCGCCCAGATCATCAACATGAGTTTCGCCGGCCCGAAGGATCCGCTGATCGAGCGTGGCATCGCTGCGACCGCGGCGAAGGGTATCCTGATGGTTGCCGCGGCCGGCAATGCCGGTGCGAAATCACCGCCGCTCTATCCGGCCGCCAATCCGAACGTGATCGCGGTGAGCGGCACCGATGCTCAGGAGAAGCTGTTTGCGGCGTCGAACCGCGGCAATCACATCGCCATTGCGGCTCCGGGTGCGGATATCTTCCTGCCCGCGCCGGACGAAAAATACCAGATCACGTCGGGTACTTCATTCTCCGCCGCCTATGTCAGCGGCGTCGCGGCGTTGTTGCTGGAGCGCAATCCTGCATTGAAGCCCAGCGACGTTCGCGCGATTCTAATGAAAACCGCCCGCGACCTCGGCGCCCCCGGCCGCGACGACCTGTTCGGCGCGGGCAACGCCGATGCCTTCGCCGCTGTGACGGCGGCGGCGGCCGCGC
>DATCXE010000608.1:0-3377 GCA_036565985.1 Bradyrhizobium sp. | reverse complement strand
TCGGCCGCGAATTGGCGGGAGCTGTCCAGGGCGCCCCGGAAAGCGAGCTGGCGCTGCCGTTCACGGAGCCGGTGACGTACGTGGCGCATGGCGTATTGCGCAAGATCGCGCCCTGGATGCTCGTGCTCTACCGGCAACGCGATGCACAGGAGCCGGTCAAGGGCGACCGCTTCGAGTTGTTGCGATGGGCCGAGTATTTCCTGACTTCACGCCGCACGTCACGCCCCGGCTAGCCCTGCCGTATCATGTTCCCGCGCGAATTCACCGCCGGGAATCGAATCGAGCAGCGCGCGCGTATAAGCGTGCTGCGGGTTGCCGAACACCTCGCCCGCGAGCCCGTGCTCCACTACTTCACCGTCCTTCATGACGGCCACGAGATCGCAGATTTGCGCGGCCACGCGCAGATCGTGCGTGATGAAGACGATGGAAAGGCCGAGCCGCTGGCGCAAGTCCGCAAGCAGCTTCAGCACCTGTGCCTGCACGGAAACATCGAGCGCCGAGACCGGCTCGTCGGCAACCAGCACATCCGGCTTCAGTGCCAATGCGCGGGCGAGACCAATGCGCTGGCGCTGACCACCGGAGAATTCATGCGGAAAGCGGTCGCCGGCGGACGGATCGAGCCCGACGAGGGCAAACAATTCCCTGGCATTCGCCAGCGCTTCCGCACGCGGCGTGCCGTGCACGATCGGGCCTTGCGCCACCAGTTCGGCCGCCTTGCGGCGCGGATTGAGCGAAGCAAAGGGATCCTGGAACACCATCTGGATATGGCGCGTCTCGCGGCGGACTTTCTCGCGCGGCAGCTTCGCCCAGTCCTGGCCGTCGAGCACGATGGCCCCCGTGTCGGGATCGATCAGCCGTACGATGCAGCGCGCCAGCGTCGACTTGCCCGAACCGGATTCGCCGACGATGCCGAGCGTCGCACCGCGCGGCAGGCTGAGCGACACATTCTTCACGGCAGGCGTCACACGGGCGCCGCGTCCGAGAAATCCGCCGGTGCGATAGGTTTTCGAGACATCCTTGATCGTCAGGATATTGTCGGCGGCAAGGGCGCGGGGCGGCGGTGCCTTCAGGGGCGGAACCGCGGCGATGAGCTGTTTGGTATAGGCATGCTGCGGATTTGCCAGCACGGCGGTCGCGGCGCCTTGCTCGACGATGACGCCATGCTGCATCACCACCACGCGGTCGGCGATCTCGGCGACGACGCCGAAATCATGGGTGATGAACATGACGGCGGTCTTGCGGCGCTGTTGCAGGTCGCGGATCAGCTTGAGGATCTGCGCCTGCGTGGTGACATCGAGCGCGGTGGTCGGCTCGTCCGCGATCAATAGTTTTGGATCGAGCGCCAGCGCCATCGCAATCATGGCGCGCTGGCGTTGTCCGCCCGAGAGTTCGTGGGGATAGGCTTTTGCAGCAACCTTTGGATCGGGAATCCGAACGTCGGCGAGCAGGGCAAGCACTCGCGCATTGATCTCGGCGTTCGACAAATCAGTGTGGATCGAAAACATCTCGGCGATCTGGTCGCCGATGGTGCGCAGCGGATTGAGCGCCGTCATCGGCTCCTGAAAGATCATGGCGATGCCGGCGCCGCGCACCTCGCGCATTTCCGCAACCGTTGCCGCGCAGAGGTCGCGGCCTTCGAACAGCATCCGCCCGCCGTCGATCGTCACTTCGTTGGGCAGCAGTCGCATGATGGCGTTGGCCATCATCGACTTGCCGGAGCCGGATTCGCCGACCACGCACAGGATCTCGTTGGAGGCGATTTCCAGCGACACGTCTTTCAGCGCATGCGTCCGGTCGGCGCCGCGGGGCAGGCGAACGCTCAGGCGGTCGAGCGAGAGGATGGTCTCATGTCCACTCATCGCCCCTTCAGCCTCGGATTGAGCGCATCATTGAGGCCCTGGCCGACCAGCGACACCGCGAGCACCGTAACGAGAATGGCGATGCCCGGGATCGCCGAGACGTACCACTGCACCCTGAGCACGTCACGGCCGAGGCCGATCAGGTTGCCCCAGGATGCCACGTTGGGATCGGAAAGGCGCAGGAAGGCGAGGGCGCTTTCGAGCAGGATCGAGACCGCCATCACGACGCTGGCGTAGACGATGACCGGCGGCAGCGCATTGGGCAGGATTTCGCCGAGGATGAGCTGAATATCCTTCATGCCCAGCGTGCGGCCGGCCTGGACGAATTCGCGGTTGCGCAGCGACAGGAATTCGGCGCGGGTCAGTCGCGCGGGCGCCGGCCATGATACGACGCCGACCGCGATGGTGACGGTGGTCAGCGTCGATCCGAACACGGCAACCAGCACCAATAGCAGCACGAAGTTCGGCAGGGTCTGGAACGCCTCGGTGATCCGCATCAGCACATTGTCGACCCAGCCGCCGTAATAGCCGGCGAAAGCGCCGACGAGGATACCGATCAGGACCGCGATAACGGTGGCGACGCCGCCGATCAGGAGCGATATCCGCGCGCCGTAGAAAATCTGCGCGGCGATATCGCGCCCCGAATTGTCGGTGCCGAGCAGGAAGCGCGGATTGGAGAACGGCCAGATCAGGGGACGCCCGGCCAGCGCCAGCGGATCGCGGGGATAGAGCCAGCCGGCCGAGATCGCCATCGCGATCACGATCAGCAACAGGATCAGGCCGGCGACCGCGGCGGGACTTCTGAAATAACGCTTGATCGCATCCATCGCTCTAGTCCGCCGTAATGCGCGGATCGAGCCGCGCGTAGATCATGTCGACGACGAAGTTGACCGATATGACGAGCAGCGCCGAGACGAACACGATTCCCAATAGCGTATTGAGGTCGCGCTGCACCACCGATTCATAGGCGAGGCGTCCGAGGCCCGGCAGCGAGAACACGCTTTCGACCACCACCGATCCGCCGAGCATGGTGCCGGCCTGCAGTCCGATCAGCGTCACCATTGGCAAGAGCGCGTTGCGCAGCACGTGCCGCGTCACCACACGGGTCTCGTCGAGGCCTTTTGCGCGCGCGGTTCGCACATAATCGAGGTTGAGCACTTCGAGCATCGAGGCACGCATGATCCGCAGGTAGATCGCAAGGAAGATCAGTCCGAGCGTCAGCGTCGGCAGCACCAGATGGCTGGCGATATCGAATATGCGCCAGATGCCGGTCCGAACCGTGCCGATGTCCTCGAAGCCGCCGGGCGGCAGCCATTGCAGGTAGACCGAGAACACGACGATGGCCATCAGACCGAACCAGAACGAGGGCGTGGCGTAGAACACGAGGCCAAGCGTCGAGATCAGCGTGTCCGGCCAGCGGTTGACGCCACGCGCGGCGATCACGCCGAACAGCAGTCCGAAAAAGAACGCAAACGACAACGACGCGGTCATCAGCAGGATCGTCGGCGGCAGCCGCTC
>DATCXE010000598.1:0-3669 GCA_036565985.1 Bradyrhizobium sp. | reverse complement strand
TCCAACGCCAATATGTGCTGATGCTCCACTCCATCCTCGTCTGTTGCGGTGAAGTGTACCTCGGTTGTGCCTCCGGTTTTCACCACATCCGCCGATGTGATGCGCACCATTATCGGTGCAGCTGGAATCATCCGGGACTTTTTCCGGGACTTTGCGTCGCCATTCTTGGATTTTTGCCTAGTTTTGAGCGGTTTTTGTTCATGGCGGTCTCGACGGCCGCGCCAAAAACGATAGACAATTCAATAGGTTTACAGGTCGAAATGCGCTCTACGCCATAGGCGCATTCAATCTCTGAAAACTCGGATGCACCAGCGCCTCCGGCGCGACCGTCAGTACGATCATGGCTGCGACCGCGAGCGTGCGAAACGTAATGGCGCGGCGATCGACCATGACCGCGATCAGCACCACGGCCGTCATGAAGAACGAGCGCTGGGTCGCGACCTCCGCGCCCGACAGCAGCAGATAGAACGCCGTCGCGACGAGGGCCGCCGCGGCCGACCATTTCTTGATCGCGTAGCCGACCGTGAGCGCCGGGAACAGCGCCAGCAGCGCCCGCACCGCGAAGAACACGACGCCGGCAACAACCGCCATGTGATAGCCCGAGATCGAGAGCACATGGCCGAGGCCGGAGACGAACATCGCATCGTTGACCGGCGGCGAGATTGCGTCGCGCCGCCCGGTCAGCAGCGCGGTGGCGATGGCGCGCTTGTCGCCTTCCAGCGTGGTCCTGATCCGCGCGTCGATCGTGTCGCGCAGGTCCTGCATGAACGCCGCGTAGCGCAGGCGAAGCCCGCCGCCTTCAGGCGGCACCGCCGTCTTGATCGCGCCCATCACGAAGCCGGAGGCGCCGATGCCGGCGAAGAACATGTCGCGGCCGAAATCGTAGCTGCCCGGCCGCAACGGTGCGGGCGGCGGCAACAGCCGCGCCTTCAACTCGACGAAGCTGCCGACCGCGGGCGCGGTCCCCTTCTTCACCGACAGCCGCACGCGCTCGAGCTTTGTCGTTCCCCGCGCGCTCTCCATGGAGACCACCCGCAGCACGAAGCGGTCGGTGCGCTCGCGGATATCGCGGGTCTCGACGAAGCCCGTCAGCGACACCGAGAACATCGGCCGCGCCAATACTCCGTGCGCAATTCGCGCCGTCTTCCACGTCGCCACGGCAAATCCCGCCGCGACCGCCGCGATCATGACCGCAAACGGGAAGAACTTTTGCCGCCGCAGCAGGACCGCCACCGCGCCAAGCCCGATCGCGACGGCGGCCGCCACTGGTAACACCGGCTCATGATCGGCAGCAAAATACAGGGCGATGCCGGTGCCGAAGGCGACGGGCACCCAGGGCAGCAACCGCCCTGCGCCAGCCTCCGCGCGCGCCCATCGACGCAAGGTCTCGATGACCGGTGGCCAGAAAGCGGGACGCGAAGGCGCAAAACCTCCGGCAGGCGCCGCGGCGCGCGGCGGCCACGTACCGGCATAGCCCCGTTTTCGGCCCGTCGTGTCGCCCTGCTCCGCCACCCCGGGTCTACACCTTACGATCTCGTGGACACTGCAAGACTACCGGACGCTGTATTCCAGGCGCTAGCGGAACGGATGCAGAAACTTGCGAGAACGGCCCGACGCAACAGATCAAAACGAACAGGCCGCCGTTGCCGCTCCGTTTTGGTGTAGTCTGGGTGCACCCGGAAATGGGTTCGGCGCAGGCCACCTGGACCGTTCCTGTCAGCCTGCGCCAAAAAGGCTCCGGCAAGGCGCTCGTATTACGCGCGGAACTGTCCGCTCGGGACGCCATTGGTTCATATGCTGACCATCGCCCTTTTGAGGCAGGGCAATTGGAAGTGGGCAGCATGGGGAGGAAGACCCGTCGCGAGCGGGCGCAATATTGGACGGCGATTTTATGCGCGGCACCCAGGTCCAATCGGACCGGTCTTGCTCACCGCGCTTTCTAGGGAGCATTTGAACGTGAGGACATTTTTCAAAGTCGTCATCTGGCTCATGGCCGCCATCGTGGGTCTGTTTGTCTGGAACGTCACTCCCGATTTTCGGCCAATCATCGGCTGGGTCCTCGCCGCGGCATTCGTCTGCTACGTGCTGTCCGCCATCGTGGAAGCGACCGTCAAGCGGCTCATTGCCGACGAGTTGCTCGAGCTTCGGCGTCAAAGCAATGCCACCGCCAACCGCATCGATGTCCTCGATCGGAAGGTGACTGCCATTCTGAGAGATGCGCTGGAGCAGCGACGCGTTCGATGACGTTCGTTCCCTCAAGCCGCCCTGGAGGCGTCTGCGTCCTCGATCTTCACGTCGAACCAACCGAGATCCTTCAGTTCGCGCGCCTTCTTTTCCGCGGCTTCCCTGGTGTCCCGCTTCAAAACGATACGGCTCGTGCCATCGCGGGCAAAAATGAAATAGGCCATTTCGCGCCCCGTTTATCTCCTGGAGCAGAGTGAAAAAGGCCGCAGGCATTCTCGCGCTGCGACCGGCCGGGTCAAAATAGGTTGGTCAATAAAACGTTCGATCCGCCGCTCCCGGCTCCGCGAATACTGAGCTGGATTTCTCTCGATGTGGAGTCGCAAAATCACGTTCCTGTCGAGGAACACCGCGAGTGTTGCGCGGTTGCCCCGCTTGCGTGAGCAGGCTGACAAAAACTGTGGTCGAGATGGCGTTGAGGGAAGAACGGAGCACCGCGATCGCGCCAGTTGCAGCCTGCGATCCGGTGGATGCCGCAAGATGACCGGGCGCGACATTTCCGGTTCGCGAAAGAAACTTGAGGAAATGCGGCGCGGCAGCCGCTAAGGTGACGCCATGAAGTTATTCCTCATCTGTGTTTCACTGGCCCTCGCGCTATCGGGTTCCGCTGCCTCGGCGGTAGAGCAATGCCGCTTCATCGAAGCGAGAGCTGACCGCGAGGCCTGCTATCAGCGGCAGGAGACCGAGCGGATGGCCCGGCAGAAAGCAAACGAGGCGCGGCAGGCTGCTCCGCAAAAGCCGTACGAGCCGATGGCCCAGGAAGACGCCCAACTCGCCAAGTCGATGCGGGGGATCTGCCGGGGCTGCTAGCGCCCTCGTGGAGCGCCGCAGCCTACTGCGCGATCAGCGGCGCCTTCGACGACACGTGGTGGCTTGCGATCTTCCAGCCGCCATCCTCGCGAACGACCACCCAGGTGATTTTCACCACCAGCGGCTCGGCACCCGGCTCGACGACAAAAGACGCGGTACCCGCGACGTTGATCACATCGTCCGTCACCTGCGCCGTCCTGACATCGCTGAACTCAACCGATGGCGACTGCCATCGCGGCAAGCCTTCGAAATAGGCCTTAACGCCGTCATTGCCACGGTAGAAGCTCGGGTTCGAGCCGAAGAAGAACGCGTTCCCCGAATAGAGCGACGCGAGCGTCGTCGCATCGAGCCTGCTGAACGCTGCCGCCCACTTCCCCATGATCGCGGAGACGATGTCGTCAGTCGTGCTTTGCATCGATGATCCAGTCTGAATCGTGAAAATAAATCGCTAGACCCTCGTGGTGAGGAGGCGCTTTGGCGCCGTCTCGAACCATGTGGCCCGGCTCGTGCCATTCATCCTTCGAGACGCCGCTTCGCGGCTCCTCAGGATGAGGTCTGACATACCACTCGCCGCCTGAAAACGCTTCCTCAGCCCTTCCCGCCGACTTCCTTGGCAAA
>DATCXE010000451.1:0-8554 GCA_036565985.1 Bradyrhizobium sp. | reverse complement strand
TCGACGGCAAGTCGGCTGGCGTCGTCGCCATCATCATCGAACTGACCCGCGTCTCCAGCTTTCTGTCTCAGCTCACGGTCGGAAAATCCGCCGGCGCCTTCATCCTCGAGCGGGACGGCAAGGTGGTGGCCTCGCCCGATCCCGATGCCAGCGAGCTGGTCGCGCTGAAAACCGATCATCCGCTGTTTCCGATCGCGGTGGATGCAATCCGGAACGCCACCGCCTACGAGCCCGGCGAAGGACAACCGTTCAATACGACGGTGACGCGGGACGGCAAGGCCTACCACGCCGTCATCACGCCGATTTCGTTTCCCGGCTGGTCGCTGGTGACCGTCGTGCCCGAGTCGGAATTTCTCGGGCCGGTGCAGATGACGATCCGGAATTTAATGATCGGTCTGGCGTTCCTGATCGTGTTCGCGGGGCTGTTGTCGGCATGGCTCGCCCAGCGGCTGATCGCAGCACCCCTGATCAAGGTGGTCAACGAGATCAGGCATGTCGAGCGCTTCGACCTCGACAAGGTGCAGCGGCATCCGTCGCGGCTGACCGAGATCGAGAATCTTTCCGGCGCCATCGGCGACATGGCGCAGGGGCTCGCCGCGTTCCGGAAATACATTCCGGCCGATCTGGTCAAGCGCCTGGTCAGCGACGGCAACGGTGCGCGCCTCGGCGGCGCGGTGAGGCCGATGAGCGTGATGTTCATCGATCTCGCCGGCTTCACCGGGATGTCGGAGCGGCTCGGCGACCGCATCATCCCGCTGCTGTCGCGCTATTTCGACAGCGTCTCGGCACAGATCCAGAACCACAACGGCACCATCGACAAGTTCATCGGCGATGCCGTGATGGCGTTCTGGGGTGCGCCGTCGGCAAATCCCGATCACGCCGTCGATTGTTGCCGCGCCGCGCTGGCGTGCCGGCGCGCGGTAGGAGAGGCCGGCCTCGTCGACGACCACGGCCAGCCCGTGAAGATCCGCATCGGCATCAACTCCGGCGACATGCTGGTCGGCAACATTGGATCGGACGTCCGCCTGAACTACACCGTGATCGGCGACGCCGTGAACATCGCAAGCCGCCTGGAGAGCGCCAACAAGGTTTACGGCTCCACCATCATCATCGGCCCGGAAACGCGCCGGCTGGCGGGCGATCGCATCGCGGTTCGCGAACTCGACAGGCTGGCGGTCTATGGCCGCGCCGGTGGATTACAGATCTACGAATTGCTGGGAATGACCGGCGAACTCGAGGCGAGACCGGAATGGGTGGCCGCCTACGAGGCGGGACTCGTGGCCTGGCGCGCGGGCGATTTCACCGCCGCGATCGCGGCATTCCAGAAGGTGCTGGAAATCCGGCATGACGATGCCGCGTCGGTGGTCATGATCGAGCGCTGCCGGCAACAGCTCGAAAATCCTGCCGGCGAAGCCTGGGACGGCACCACGATCGCACGAACCAAATAATCTCGAGGCGCGCCGGCTGCCTTGCATGAGGCTTCCGTTTGGCCATAGATGTACCGGCCGCGATGCCGCGCGCTTGGGCGTCCTGACGAGGGAAGCGTTGAAAATCCTGTTGACTCATACGCCGCAGGCCAGGGCCCAGTATTACGGCGAGTGCAGCCTGAAGGGGCTGCAGGACATCGCGTCAGTAAAGCTGCATGAAGCGAGCGATGCGCTCGATGCCGCCGGTCTCATCGAGGCAGCGCGCGATGTAGATATCATCGTCGCCGACCGGCTCACCGCGGGGCCGGGCGAGATATTTCCGGCGCTGCCAGGACTGCGTGCCTTCGTTCGCTGCGCCGTCGATATCCGCAACGTCGATGTTGAAGCCGCTTCCGCTGCCGGCGTTCTGGTCACGCGGGCCGGACCGGGTTTCGTCCCGTCGGTCGCGGAACTGGCGCTCGGCTTCATGGTGGATCTGTCGCGCGGTGTTTCGCGCGCGACGGCGGATTACCATGCCGGACGCAAACCTGATGTCATCATGGGCCGGCAACTCGCCGGCAGCCGCCTTGGCATCATCGGCTATGGCAGCATCGGCCGCTACCTCGCTGCTATCGCGGGCGCGCTCGGCATGGAGGTGCTGGTCGCCGATCCCTATGCGAGTGTCAGCGATGCCGGCATCCAGCACGTGCCACTCGACGATCTCCTTGGCCGCGCCGACTATGTCGTTTGTCTCGCCATCGCCAACGAGCAGACCGAAAACCTGATCGGGCAGGCGGCGCTGGCGCGGATGCAGCCTCACGTGTTCTTCATCAACCTGTCGCGCGGTAATCTCGTCGACGAGGCGGCGCTCTCGGCCGCGTTGCGCGAAAACCGCATCGCCGGTGCGGCGATGGATGTCGGCCGCGCGCTCGACCAGATGCCGACGCCGGCGTTGGCAAAACTCCCGAACGTCGTCGCAACGCCCCACATCGGGGGCCTGACGCCGCCGGCGATCGAGAGTCAGGCGCAGGAGACGGTGAGGCAGGTCGGGCGGATCGTTGCCGGCGAGATACCCGTCGGCGCAGTCAATGCGGAGCGTTGGACGCGGAGGTGCTGACGCTACGGGGGCTCCAGATTTCCGCTACCGCGCTTTTCAATTTCCACGAGATCGTTTGGGGATGGAACGTCGGTTGGGGCAGGGAAGGGCATTCCGCTCACCAATTTGACAATCTGCCGCCCCAGTTGCGGTGCTCCAGCGCTGGTGCCTGTCAGGCGAAACACGGCGCCACTCCTGTTGCCGCCGGCACGTATGCCCCCGAGAGCGTAGGACTCATCGCATGGGAGCGCAAAGTCGGGACCGTCGCGCGGACCGCGGCGCGAGGGGCCCTGTGACGAATAGGACGACTTGCGTCGATCAGCTAACACGTAACCACCGGCTACGTGCACCCTGCGCTTTTTGGCGGTAGCGATACCGTTGAGGGTGCCGTCGCGATGGATCAGCGATCCGGACTTGTCGAAATCCCCGTCGACGCGGGTGCAACTAGCCGCAGCCGACCGGGTTTGTTCCCAGTCGGAGTCGACAAAATACGAACGCTTGGCGCCTGTGCGTACGCCCATATTCGGGTCGCTCCGCGCCACATAGGCATGAACCTGCGCATTTTCGGAGATGCCGTCGACCTTAATCGTCCAATCCCCATGTTCATTGGCCATGATCCCGGGGGCGGCGATGGTGGGGCCGACTTCAAGCAACCACATCCTGTCCTTGCCCCATACAATGGGGCCGATCACCTGAGGGATGTTACCGCCAGGTGTTGGCAAGGTGAAATCGGTGGGTAAGACCGGGGATGTCTGGGTAAAGCTTCGGCTCGGTGATGTCAGGGTAACGGTGACGCCTGCGGCGTCGGCATCGTCCATCCACACCTCAGCGAAGCACAGCACGGTATTGTCGGGAGGAAGACGCCAGGTCCATTCGACATGTTCAGGCTGTTCGTCGTCGCTGGTGAAAACTACATGACCCTCGCTTAGATAGGCGTTACCCGCCGCCAGTACGATTTCAAGCTTGGGTTTGCGGATTTTGCCATTGTATTCCGCGACAAGCGCCGACAATGCCGCCTCCAGCTCCGCTGTGCCGTCGTGCGGTCCGGTCGTCGGCCCATAGCTGAGGTTGATAACCGCGTGCTCGGTCCTTGCCGGGTCTGCAAACGACAGGATGTACCGAATGCCGTCGACAACATACGCCTTGAGCCATACACCGGTTGCATCGCGGATGCAGGCTTCGGGAAACTGCACGAACACGACATCGGCGCTGGAGGCAGGATCAGTGCCAAGCTTCCAACTCGGTGGATCGCGGCGATCCTGCCCTGGACGCGAAGGACCGATACGCGAAGAGACCGGGACCTGCCCCGCCAACACATCCATTACATGCGCGCCGTGCGACTGCCGGCTCGAAAGATTCGTGAACTTGGCGTCCGCGTAACAGCCATCCTCGTCGATGCTGCCTGTGAGCGACGAATGCAACCTGATCCATTCGTCGAGTCCCACCAGCCTCCGGCCGTCAACGTCAATTTCGGCTGAGGCTGCAAAATCGCGCCGGAACTCGATGCCGTATTTGAAATCTCTCGGCTTAAGTCCAAAACGGCACAGCTGGTGGTTGCTATCGTAAACGTCGATCGGCTTCTTGTCTCGGTTCTGGTCCCAAATGCCCCGGACCCGTGTGCTGATGGCAGCATGCGACGACGTCTCGAGAAAATGAGCGGCCGCAAATGGACAACCATCGTCCAGGATACCGAGAAGAATTGTCGGGGCCGATTGTCTGCCTTCGCTCCGTCGCTCTCTAAGCTTCTTTTTCTTTGCGGCGTCGAACTCTTCCACCGACAGCTTTAGCGGAAGCGACAGTTCGACCCTGGAGACATATTCTTCCCAGAGATCGAACACGGCGCTCCCGGACACGGCGGCTGTCACCGCCATCGTTCGGGTGCGGATAGTGGAATAGGGGGTGTTGTCGTCGGCGGGGCCGAGATCGACTGCGCGCTCGGACAAGGCTCTATTCATTTTCTCGGCGAAGTCGTCGGCCTGTCCGGCTTTCTTGAATTCCGTCAGCAGGAATAGCTTGAATTTCGTCTCGTTGAAAAAGCTGAAATACTCAAAACCCGTCCAGATTGCGTACAGGAGGTACGCGTCGAAGCATTTCGGGTAAACCTTGCCTTCGGGCATGGAAGTTTCTCCGCCTACGGTTGCGGTACGATGCTTCTCCTAGGGAGCAGCTCCAAATCGGCCCTTCCACTCTTGCTGCGCCGTGCACCATACGTATTCCATCAAATCCGACTTCGTGATGTTTGCCCCCTCGAGTTTGGAGTAGAATGTCCCGTCATTAAGCTCCGCCTGCGCAGGGCTGAACGGATTGAAGTCCGTGGTGGGTGCGTTGTCGATTCCCGCGGCGAGGAATGTCCGGCTCATGAATTTCTGATGCCCCGTGCAACGCCCGTAGAAGTACTCACCCAGTGCCACACCCAGCATGCGTCCCGCCATGCTGTCGACTGGGAAATGAACTCCGGCAACGACTCGGTTGGTCGTAATACGTGCCGCCTGGCGGTCGAGTTGATTTATTACGCGTTCGTGTTCTGCGTATGCTTGCGAATCAAGGTTTAGCAGCCGCTTGAGCACGAAAGCGACCGCGTAGGCCTGCGTAGCATGTCCCATCGGGAAGGTGCCGTGACCGGGGGTTGTGATCATCGGTTGTATCTCGGCATTGTATTCGATCGGACGATAACATCCCAGTGCGTGTTTGAAGCGCATCTCCACGTACACGCAGAACTGCAGCACCATGTTGACGAGCTCGAACGTGCGCTTCGTCCGATCGGGGTGTAGGTAGATAATCGACGACCAGAAGGCGTACTGGGGGTCTATCTGCGCCATGATTTCAGTGGCACGTTCGTTGCGCAGTTCGGACCAGCTCAGCACCATGGGAATCTGTTTCTCGAACGTCTTCTTTTGATCCGGACGCCCGATTTCCGCGATCAACGACTCGGTTCCGGATGCGGATGCGGATGACAGAACTTTGAATCCATCACCTGAAGATTTCTGAAAGCGGATTCCCTGCAACATCTCGCCGATCGCCGTGTAGGCCCGGACCCACGGCTCCCACCGTTTCATTTGCGCCACGTCATCAACGTCGGGAAGTTCCGGTTCATAGCAATCGTACTCTGGGACAATCGTCCCTTCGCGCCCAAGGATCAGCGCGTCCACCATGATCGAATTGGCATAGGCGTCTGCCATCGTGCCAAGGAATGATCCACCCGCTCCGCCAGCGCCACCGGCTCCTCCCGCTCCTCCTGCTCCACCGGCACCACCCGCGCCCCCAGCACCGCCCGCACCGCCCGCACCGCCAGCCCCGCCCGCACCGCCCAGTTGAGCCATTCCTGCCTCCTCTGTGAGTTAAGTCAGCTTTTCGCCAGTAAGCGCCTCGTTGCAATGTCCCCGGTCGCGTTCGTTCCGAATGTGGGCTGCTTCACACGAGCGAGGTATTTTTCTCCCTTATCAGTGCCGGTTCGAGTTGCCGTTTCCCGAAGGCAGCCCTGCCATCGCCAGGCAGCACGCCCATCGCCGGCCGATTTCGAGCCCCGCGTTCGGTATGCGCGCGAGATACGTCTCCACCGTTAATCGCGGTTCGAGCTGTCGCAGCCTGGCAAGCGCCTCGCGCGCCTCATCCATTCGATCCTGCGCCACGAGCGAGATCGTCAGGACCCGCCACGTCGAAGAATGCATGCGGTGATGCACAAGCGATGAGCGCGCAAGCCTTTCGGCGCTCTCGTATTGCTCCGCGGCAAGTTCTGCCGTCGCGCCGAGCGACTCGAAATAGTAGCGTTGCGGATCGAGCGGAGAGAGCTCAATTGCGCGTCGCGTCGCGTCCACTGCCGCTTTGCCATCCCCCATGAACGCATTGACGGTGCCGAGATAGAGCCAGCCGAGGGCGTGGCTGGGGTTGGCGTTCACGGCCTCGTTGCAGCGCTTGCGCGCGGTCTCCAGGTCTTTCAGCAAGTGGCAGTAGACGAACCCTTCGGTTGCCAGCGCAAGCGCGTCGGACGGATCCCTGTCGAGGGCGGCGTGGGTCGCGCCCAAGGCCTCGAGCGCCTCGCGGTTGCGGTCCTCGGACCAGCCGCGCGTCACCTGCAGGATGTACCAGTTGCCGAGCCACGCGCGCGGAGCTGCGATCCGGCTGTGCCGGTTGATCAGTTCGTCAAGGATTCTACGCGTCTGGAGGAATTCCTCCTTGCTGGAGCGATGCATCAACTTGATGCTGCCAAGCAGCAGCGAGTAGCTTTCGAGAGTGGGCAGCGGCTGGGTCAGGATATGCTCGACCTCGGCGTCGAATACGGACAAATGCACCGCCTGCGCGATGCGTTCTGCGAGTTCGCTTGCCGGCTTCAGGAGATCGCCGATTTCACCGTTCAAGCGGTCGGTCCAGACCACCTGGTTGTTGCGCGCTTCGGAGAGCTCGGCAGTCACCATGATCTTGCCTTCAGCCGCAACATACGCGCCGCTGAGGACATAGGTGGCGCCAAGATGCGCCGATACCTCTCCGACATCGTCGACGCGGCCGCGGAACACGGCGGTCGACAGGCGTGAAATCACCTTCAGGTCCGCGGCCTTCGACAGTCGCCAGATCACGCTGTCGGCGATCAGGTTACCGACATCGAAAAGCGCCGGGCTGTCGCTTCTCGCAGAGAAAGGGATTACGGCAATGGTCGGCTGCATGGCCGTTCCATAGTCGCGCCGCCGGGTCAGGCTCGAAACCGGACTGGGCGGGCCAACGCGATAGGCCCGAACCGGCTTGTCAAAATGCTTGAGAATGCATTCACCAAGATCTTCGCACGACGCATCGACCCCGTGCGTAAGCTCGTCGCGCGCTGTGGCGCTGCCGATGGTCTCGCCGGGCTCCGCAAGGCTTGCGAGGGCGGCCGCGAGTTGCTCATGCGCCGAGGCGCTCGCGATCGTCTCGCCCGGGCCAGCCAGCGTTGCCAGCCGTGCCGCCAGGTTTACGCCGGTCCCGTAGATGTCGATCCCGTCGCTCCACGCCATCGCGGCGTTGATCCCGGCGCGCAGGTCGAAACGCTGGTCCTCGGGAAGGTCGGCGTTCTGCGCGGCAAGTGTCCGATGCATGGCGGCCGCGGCATCGGCGGCGTCGGGCACGGTCTGGAATCGCGCCAGAAGACCGTCGCCCAGACTTTTCACCAGGACACCGCGATAGCGCGGTAGTATCTCGGTAGTGACGATGCCGACAAAGTCCGCCCATCGGCGAACTGTGAAGGCTTCATGCTCTCGCATGAGTCGCACCGATTCCACGAGATCGACCAGCAGTACGACGGTCTCTTGACGAACGAGTGCAACCCCAGCGCCCGGTACGACAAATCGCCCTGTCGGGACGGCTTGCTTTTCGCCTTCGCCCACCGCGTCGTCGGTCATGCTGAACCAAGTTCTCAATACCGGCAATACATCTTAGATGGTATGGAACATCACGCAAGTGCGGCGCAAAAAGCACTCGGGATCAATATCTGCCAGCTGCGAAGGGCAACTCCACGAGCAAGACGATCGAGGGCGCTTCGCGATTCCAAAGCGATCGAACGTTGAAAAGCCGGATCGGGTTGTGCGTCGAAACCACATCCCGGTACGGTCCCGGGGAAATTCGTGTCATCCTGAACTGCGGATGGGAAAGTGATTGCCGATCAGATGTTGCCAATGACAACCGAATTACCGAGACATCGAAGCGAATCCACTAAATAAGCAAAACCAATGCGTCTCCCCTTCTTCTACGGCTGGCTGATCGTCGTGGTGACCTTCGTCACCATGGCGATCGGCGTCAATGCGCGGACGGCGTTCTCGCTGTTTTACCCGCCGATCATATCGGAGTTCGGGTGGGAGCGCGGCGTCACGGCCGGCGCGTTTTCCTTCGGCTTCGTGGCGTCCGGCGTCGCCAGCCCGCTGATCGGGCGCATGATGGACCGGTTCGGTCCGCGCGCGGTGATGGAGCTCGGCGTCGCGCTGATGGGCGGCGGGCTGTTGCTGGCGCCGCTGACGACGCAGCCCTGGCACCTCTATCTCACCATCGGCGTGCTGGTCGGCGCGGGCAGCGTGTGCCTCGGCTATTCCGG
>DATCXE010000564.1:0-2971 GCA_036565985.1 Bradyrhizobium sp. | reverse complement strand
GAGCCGTTGCGCGGATCGCATGAGGTCGCGGGCCTGATGGTCGTGCGCAAGCAGACGCTCGGCCGACGCGCGGTCGGCCGTCCGCCAGCGTGCGGGATCGGCGCCGTTGCGATCGAGGAAAATCTGGAACTGTTCGTTTGTCATTTCTATCATCCGATGCAGATCAGGGCCTTCCCTCGTCTCGTCGTTTATTCTTCTTCGATCATGTCCCCCAGCGCCCGGCGCAGATTCTGCTTGCCGCGCACCAGCAATGTTTCTACCGCCGACACCGTGGTGTCGAGGATTTCAGCCACCTGCGCGTTGCTCATCCCCTCGCTATAGGTCAGCACGATGGCTGAGCGCTGACGGGAGGGCAGTTCGCCGATAGCGGCCGAGACCAACCTTTCACGTTCGTCGGCTTCCGCCTGCTCCGCGGCGCCGCGGGCGGGATCGACAATCTCGCCGGCGGCTTCGAGAGCGACCCAGGGCGCGCGGCGCTTGCGGTCGAGGCAGAGATTGACCACCACCCGCGTGAGCCAGGTCCGGAACGCCGCCAGCGGCTGCCAGCGCGGCGCGTGGGTCCACACCCGCAGCATCGCTTCCTGCACCACGTCCTCAGCGTCGGCTGCATTGCCGAGGATGCGGCGGGCGAGCCCGAGCATTGCCGGCAGATGGCGGCCGGCAAGCACGCGGTAGGCCCGTGCGTCGCCCTTGGCGATCCGGGCCATGAGAGCTTCGTCGCTTTCATCCATCGAAGGGCGTTCGCCATGGCATGCCCATCCATTGTAACCCGAACCCGAAGGTTTAACGCACGGCGCGCCGAAATCCTGTGCCGACAAGGAAAACGGGGACAAACCGCGCCGTGGGACGGTCAATGGATAAGCAGCTGATTTATATACAGTTTTTGATAGGGCCGCAGTCCCTTGAGGGTTTCGCTACGCGAAGGCGCCTTAGGATGACGCAAGCGTAATGGCTCGCCGCCTAGTTCCGGCCGCCCGATACGTCGGCGAGCGCGAAGCCGGCGATGCGCTTGTAGTTCTCCGACAGCGCCCGTAGCTCGCCCTGGCTGATGTATTTGTCGAGATCGTCGAACGGCTGGTCGCCGACCAGCTCTTCGACCTTGATATTGATGAAATCCGGCGGGTACTCGCGGTTGGTGCGCACCACGCGCGCGGCGGGTCCCACACGCGCAGCCTCGTAGGCCTTGAGCGCGTCGCGCGGGTCGCTGTGGTTGCGCAGGAGATCGGCCAGCGTGCGGGCGTCGATCGCCGCCTGCGCGGCACCGTTGGAACCGCGCGGGTACATCGGGTGCGCGGCGTCGCCGGCCAGCGTAACGCGGCCGAAGGTCCAGGTGTCGATCGGGTCCTTGTCGACCATGGGGTACTCCAGGATCTGGTCGGCGTCGCGGATCATCTGCGCGACGTCCAGCCAGTCGAAGCGCCAGCTTTCGTAAATCGGGAAGAAGTCGGCGAGGTCGCCGGGCTTGTTCCAGTCGTTTTGGTTAAATGTGTCGCGTTTGATCTCGGCCATCCAGTTGATGAGCTGGTTGCCGTCACCATCGATGTCGTCGACAATTGGATAGATCACGATCTTGCCGGTGAGGATCGAGCCGACGCGCATATAGGTGCGTCCGCCCAGGATCGGCTTGCGCCGTGTCACGCCGCGCCAGGTATTGATGCCGGCGAAGGCCACCTTGTCATCCGGATAGAACTGCCGCCGAATTGCGGAGTTGATGCCGTCGCAGGCGATCACAACGTCGGCGTGCACGCTTTCGATGGCGCGGCCGGTGGAGCTTTCCTTGAAATGGACGGTAGCACCGCGCTCGTCCTGCTCGACGCCGGTGCATTCGCAATCGGTGCGCACCGCGTCCTCGCCCAGCTTCCGGCGCACGGCGTCGTAGAGGATGAGGTGCAGCTTGCCGCGATGGATGCCGACTTCCGGATATTGATAGCCGGCGAATTTGCCACGCGGCTCCTTATAGATGAGCTGGCCGAACCGGTTGAAGAAGCAGCTTTCCCGATTCTCGATGCCGGCCGCGAGCAGTTCATCGCCGATCCCGAGCGCGGTGAATTCGCGCATGGCGTGGGGTAGTGCGGTAATGCCGACGCCCAGTTCCTTGATCTGTGGCGCCCGCTCGTAGACGCGGGCTTCGATCCCGCGCGCCTTGAGATTGAGTGCGAGCGAAAGCCCGCAAATGCCGCCACCAACGATAGCCGTCCGCATACTGATTTCCCCTTTACGGGCGAGTATGGACGGAATCGCTGGAACTCTGTCAACATCGGCCACAACGAGTGGCAAGACCGGAGGAAACGATGGACAAGGCAATGTACGACCGTGGCATGGCGATGCGCCGCAAGGTGCTGGGCGACGAGCATGTCGATCGCTCGGTTGCCAATGTCGACGATTTCAACCGGCAATTTCACGATCTGCTAACCGAATTCGCCTGGGGCGCCGTTTGGGGGGACGAGGCGCTCAAGCCGCGCGACCGCAGCATCCTCAATCTCGGCATGATCGCCTGCCTCGGCCGTATGCACGAGTTCGAGACGCATTTCCGTGGCGCGTTGCGCAATGGCCTCACCCACCAGGAGCTTGGAGCGATCCTGCGCCAAATCGCGATCTATTGCGGTTTTCCGGCCGCAGTCGAAGCTCATCGCGTGGCCAAGCAGGTGCTGGCGGCGGAGGCGAAAAAGGGTTGAGCGGGGTCGTGTCGCTGCAGCGACTTCTGAGGGCCGCATTATTGTCTTGAATGTGCCGTCATCCGGGGGCATCCAAAGCCCATTCGGGAATACTCCTACGACTCACCGGTTTTCAGGTGGACGAATGATCCGATTTTTCGGTGCGGGACTGCTCACGCTTGCAACGGTCATGACCGCGGTTCCGGTCTTGGCACAGCCTTATTCGACGCCGAACCGCAACGACCGCGTCGTGTACCGGCCCGCGCCGGTCGAGGCCGCCCCGCTGCCGGCGCCCGGCGCCGCCATGCCCGGTGTCA
>DATCXE010000558.1:0-2855 GCA_036565985.1 Bradyrhizobium sp. | reverse complement strand
GCTGAGGATGATCAGTTCGGCGTTGCCGACGCCGGCATGCACCAGCGTATCCACATTGCTGATGTCACCATAGACCACGTGCATGCCGCGGTCGGTCAGTGTGCGGAACACCGTCGGATTGAAGTCGATCACCGTGATCTGGTCGAGGACGGCGGGACTGCGACGCTCGATCTCGCTCAGGAGCGCGCTGGCGGCGCGGAAAAAGCCGAGGATGACGACCCGGCGCGCCTCCCCATGCCCGCCCTCATGTCCGGCATCGGCCTCATGGCTGTGATCGAGATCGCGCAAGCCGATGCGCTTCAACGGGCCGATCAGGGCGCGCGTGAGCTGGTCGCTCTTCGAGATTGCAAAGGTGCTCAGCACCGCCAGAACCACGAAGGCGAACGACGCCGCACTCGATGTCTCGGTGCTGATATGATGTGCCGCAACGCCGGTCTGGATCACGACCAGCGAAAATTCCGAGATCTGCGCCAGGTTGATCGCCGGCAACAGGCTGGCGCGCAGCCCCTGCTTCATCAGGTAGAGCGGCACGAAGGTCGTCACCACCCGGCTGACCACCGTAAACGCCGCGATCAGGAGCGCCAGCCCGATCACCGACAGGCCGGGAATCGGGATCGTCATGCCGAGCGCGACGAAGAACAGCGTGATGAAGAAGTCTCGCAGCGTCGTGACCTTGGCGGTGACATCGAGCGCATAGGGGAACGTCGAGAGCGAGACGCCGGCCACCAGCGAGCCCATCTCGCGCGACAGATGCAGTCGCTCGGCGATCTCGCCGATCAGGAAGCACCAGGCCAGCGCGCCGAGCAGGACCAGTTCCGGCCGGCGGGCGATGTGGTGAAACAGCCACGGCAGCACATAGCGGCTGAGCACCAGAGCGGTCGCCACCAGGACGCCGACCCGGGCGATCGAGAGCAGGATCACGCTGATCTGCAGGTTATCGAGGCTCGGCTGCACCGCCAGGAACAGGATCGCAAAGATGTCCTGCAGCACCAGGACGCCGAGCGTGATACGGCCGGGCAGCGTGTCGAGCTCGCGCTTCTCGTACAGCACCTTGACGATGATGACGGTGCTCGACAGCGCGCAGGCAACGCAAAGATAGAGCGCATCGAACTTGCCGCCGCCCATCGACAGCCCGATCCCCAAAAAGAACAATATCCCGAGCACGACGCCGCCGATCAACTGCCCGCCCGCGGCAAACAGGATCACCTTGCCGGCGCGCACGATCTTCTTCAGGTCGATTTCCAACCCGATCATGAACAGCATGAAGATCAGGCCAAGCTCGGAGATAACGGTGATCGATTCCTGGGACTCGACCAGGCGCATCCCGAATGGACCAATGATAAACCCGGCGATAAGGTAGGCCAGGATCAAGGGCTGCCGCGTGAAATGGGCGAGCAGGCCGAGCCCCCAGGCGAACAGGATACTTAAGGTGATATCGCGAATAAGCTCGTGCATAATTCCGGACTTTCCCCTCCTGCAACCTAGAGGTCCCGGCGCAGGGGTCAAACAAACATTGTATCACAGCCGCAAAATGGGCTCTTTTTTCGCGATTCTGGCCGCGCTGTCGATCCTGCATGGCCGCGCCGCCGGAGCCCGCGCGGCAGGTAGCATCGAACCAGGCATCGCCGCCTTTCAACCGGATCATCAACCAGAACCAGCCTGACGGAAGGCCGTAACGAAGCCGCCTTCTCAACGAAAAACAAACGGGAGTGAACATCCATGTCTACCGCAACCCCCTTCGACTTTGCACCATTGCTGCCCGCCGGATTGCCGGCGCCGGCGGCGCGGTGGACGGGCCTTGCCAAATACAGCTTCGTCGGCGGCAACAATGATCCCGACCAGGTTCCGGTCGAGGGCCTGATCGACGCGGTCAACGCCGTGCTCAAGCGCGAGGGAAAGACGCTTGCGACCTACGGCCTCGCCAGCGGCCCGCAGGGCTATCGCCCGCTGCGTGAATTCCTCACGGCAAAACTCAAGCGCGATGCCGGCATCGCCTGCGCCGCCGACGACATCATGATCGTTTCGGGTTCGCTGCAGGCGCTCGACCTCGTCAATCAGACATTGCTGGCGCGCGGCGACACCGTGCTGATCGAACAGGAAACCTACCAGGGCTCGCTGAACCGGCTGACGCGGCTCGGCGTCAATGCGGTCGGCATTCCCCTCGACGAGGACGGCATGCGGATGGATGCGCTGGCGACAGCGCTCGCCGACCACAAGCGGCGCGGCATCACGCCGAAATACATCTACACCATCCCGACCGTCCAGAACCCGACCGGCACGATCATGCCGGAGACGCGGCGCGCCGAAATGCTCAAGCTGTCACAAGAATACGGCGTGCCGATCTTCGAAGACGATTGCTACGCCGACCTGATCTGGACCGGCGAGCGCCCGCCCGCGATCTATGCGATGAGCAAGCATGGCGGCGTCATCCACATCGGTTCGTTCTCGAAGTCGATCGCGCCGGCGCTGCGCGTCGGCTTCATCGTCGCGCCTTGGGAAATGATGTCGCGGATGCTGGCGCTGAAGACCGATGCGGGAAGTGGCGCGCTGGAGCAGATGGTGCTGGCGGAATATTGCGCGCCACATTTCGAAACCCACGTGCCGGCGCTGACGCGCGGCCTTCGCGCCAAGCTCGATACGCTGATGGAAGCGCTGAACGAACAGTTCGGCACGTCAGCCGAGTTCGAAGATCCGAAGGGCGGCATCTTCCTGTGGGTGAAGCTGCCCGACAATGTCGACACGATGAAACTCTACCAGGCGGCGCTGGCCGCCGGCGTCGCCATCAACCCCGGACCGGAATGGTCGACCGACAAGGCCTATTCGGGCTGCCGGCTGCGGCTGTGCTTCGCCAGCCC
>DATCXE010000514.1:0-6316 GCA_036565985.1 Bradyrhizobium sp. | reverse complement strand
CGAAGGTCAAGAAGGATCTGCCGCAGGCGCAGAACATTCTCGACAACGACCACTACGGCCTGGAGAAGGTCAAGGAACGCATCGTCGAGTATCTCGCCGTGCAGACGCGCGCCAACAAGCTGACCGGACCGATCCTGTGCCTGGTCGGGCCCCCCGGCGTCGGCAAGACCTCGCTCGGCAAGTCGATCGCGAAGGCGACGGGCCGCGAGTTCGTGCGCGTGTCGCTCGGCGGCGTGCGCGACGAGGCCGAGATCCGCGGTCACCGCCGCACCTATATCGGCTCGATGCCCGGCAAGGTCATCCAGTCGATGCGCAAGGCGAAGACCTCGAATCCGCTGTTCCTGCTGGACGAGATCGACAAGATGGGCGCCGATTTCCGCGGCGATCCGTCGTCGGCTTTGCTTGAGGTCCTGGACCCCGAGCAGAACGGCACGTTTGCCGACCACTATCTGGAGGTCGACTACGATCTGTCGAACGTCATGTTCATCACGACCGCGAATACGCTGAATATTCCCGGTCCGCTGATGGACCGCATGGAGATCATCCGGATCGCCGGCTACACCGAGAACGAGAAGGTCGAGATCGCGCGCAAGCACCTGATCCCGAACGCCATCGCCAAGCATGGCCTCGATTCGAAGGAATGGTCGATCGACGACGATGCCCTGCTGCTGATGATCCGCCGCTACACCCGCGAAGCGGGCGTGCGTAATCTGGAGCGTGAGCTCTCCACACTCGCCCGCAAGGCGGTGAAGGAGCTGATGATCTCCAAGAAGAAGTCGGTCAAGGTCACCGAGAAGACTCTCGAAGACTTCCTCGGCGTGCCGAAGTACCGCTACGGCGAGATCGAGAGCGAGCCTCAGATCGGTATCGTCACCGGCCTGGCCTGGACCGATGTCGGCGGCGAGCTGCTGACCATCGAAGGCGTCATGATGCCCGGCAAGGGCAAGATGACGGTCACGGGCAACCTGCGCGACGTGATGAAGGAGTCGATCTCGGCGGCGGCGTCTTACGTCCGCTCGCGGGCGATCAACTACGGCATCGAGCCGCCGCTGTTCGACCGGCGCGACATCCACGTCCACGTCCCTGAGGGCGCGACCCCGAAGGACGGACCGTCGGCGGGCGTCGCGATGGCCACCGCGATCATCTCGGTCATGACCGGAATCCCGGTCCGCCACGATGTCGCGATGACCGGCGAGATCACCTTGCGTGGTCGCGTGCTGCCGATCGGCGGCCTGAAGGAGAAGCTGCTGGCTGCCGCGCGTGGCGGCATCAAGACGGTGCTGATCCCCGAGGACAACGCCAAGGATCTCACGGAGATTTCCGATGCGATCAAGGGCGGCATGGAGATCATCCCGGTCGCAAGGCTGGATGAGGTGATCGCCAGGGCGCTGGTCCGCACCCCGGTGCCGATCGTCTGGGAAGAGGAGACCAAAGTCGACGTCAAGACCGATGGCGGCGACGAAGCGGCGGGCGGCCTGACCGCCCACTGAGACCTGAATCGATAGTCGATAAAACGGCGCCTCCGGGCGCCGTTTTTGTTTGTGCGGCACGGCTTGCGCCGGGGGGCAGGGCGGGGCTAAACAGGCGGAGGTTAAGGGCGGCTAGCTCAGCTGGTTAGAGCATCTCGTTTACACCGAGAGGGTCGGGAGTTCGAATCTCTCGCCGCCTACCAGCCTTCGCTCTGCGGGGCTACGGCTCGGCGAGCCAGCCTTCGCGGCGGTGTCGCCGCAAGGATGCTGCGCGCTGGACGAAGGCTGTCGCGCCGAAGTTGCGAAGCAACGAAGGCGGACCGTTATGCCGGGACTGCGCTTCTGAAACAAAAAGGAGCGCACCGATGGACGCCTCAACCCACGATCAAAACGCCGACCAGGTCGCTTACTGGAATGGTCCCGCAGGCCAGCGCTGGGCCGATCGCCAGGCGGCGCAGGACGTGCTGCTCAAGCCGGTCGCCGATCTCGTCGTCGATCGCGCCGGCTTCAAGCCGGGCGAGCGCGTCATCGATGTCGGCTGCGGCAGCGGCGCCACGACGATTGCCTTCGCGCAAAAGGTCGCGCCGTCGGGCCATGTGCTCGGCGTCGATGTCTCGGGGCCGATGCTGGAGCGGGCGCGGCAGGCTGCGCCGAAGGATCTGCCGATCGATTTCGTTCTGGCGGACGCGACCGTGTACCCGTTCGAACCGGCAAGCTTCGACGTGCTGGCTTCGCGGTTCGGCGTGATGTTCTTCGCCGATCCCGCGCTGTCGTTTGCGAACATGCGCAAGGCGCTGCGGCCGTCGGGCCGGCTGGTGTTCGCCTGCTGGCGTGAGCCGCGCGAAAATCCGTTCTTCATGGCGCCGCTTGCGGCCGCCTACAAGCACGTGCCGAAGCTGCCGCAGCAGGGGCCGGAAGATCCCGGGCCGTTTGCGTTCGCTTCGGAGGCGCGCGTCCGCCGCATCCTCGACGCGGCCGGCTTTACCGCAATCCAGTTGGAGGCGTGCCCATTGTTGCTCGACGCCGCCATCGGCCGCGGCCTCGACGGGGCGGTGCAGGGCGCGCTCGAAATCGGCCCGGTCAGCCGCGCCCTTGACGGCCAGCCTGAGGAACTCCGCACCGCCGCCGCGAACTCGATCCGCGAAGCGCTGACGCCGTTCGCCAAGGGCGACGCGGTGCTGCTGCCGGCATCGGTCTGGGTGGTCACGGCGCGGGCGTCGTAACAAGCTGTCGGCTAACCCGGTCCGATTGAACGCCGGATCGCCATCGCCACGCCACCAAACCGCCCAACGACTCAACCACGCTTTGCCGCTGCGGCGGCCTGTCGGCAATGCGCATGGGTGCAGTAGTGATGCGCTTGTCCAATATAACCCTGACGTCTCCGGCCGTGACCGGGCTGATCATGGTCGCGGTGCTTGTACTGGGCGCGATCGTGGTTCGTGTCGTTGCGATGTCCGTACCCGGTGAGGTCAGCGCGCACAGCACCCGCGAGACCGGCGGCCAAGGCACCCTCAATCGAGGAAATCCAGATCGGGGAGCCTCGGACCGAGCCACCTTCACCACCGGCGTCGTAGGCCTGCGGGGAACGCTGCCCTGAGCTGGCTTGCCGGAAACTGACTTGCCGGGACGGTTACCGCCTCCGCCATGCGATACCGCGCGGAACGCTATTTGATCGTCGCGTTCACGGTGATCACCGACGTGCCGGAAGCCGTCGGCCCCTGACCGGTCGCCTTGATGGCGAAACTGTCGTTTCCCTTGTACTTGGCCTTCGCCTTGTATTCGTATGTGGTGGGATTGATCTTCTTCAGCTTGCCATAGGCCGGCTTCTTGAAAATTTCCGAACTGCTCACCGTGCCGCGCATCGTGATCGGAAACAGGCAGCTTTGTCCCGGCGCGACGCTGATGTCGCCGGTCGAGTTCTCGCCCCAATCCGCCAGTTCCACCAGTTTTGGACAGTCGGGAGCGGCCAGCGCCCGGGACGCCGGCATCGAGGCTGCAACTCCAGCGACCAGCGCCAAAGCGACGACTTCAGACAATCGCATGGTGGACTCCTCGCTTGTAGGTAAACCCTGCACTGACGTCTGCGGTGGAACCTCGCCGAAGGTTCAGGCCCGTTCCTCCCAGATCATCGCCAGATGCACGATCGTTTGCACGGCCTTTTCCATGTCCTGCCGGCTGACCCATTCCAGCCGCGAGTGAAAGGCGTGTTCGCCGGCAAAGATGTTGGGGCAGGGCAGCCCCATGAACGACAGCCGCGAGCCGTCAGTGCCGCCGCGGATCGAGCCGCGCACGGGTGTCAGGCCTGCGCGCTCGATCGCCTCGATGGCGTAGTCGACGATCTCGGGATGTCGGTCGATCACCTGCTTCATGTTGCGGTATTGCGGCTTGACCTCCATCCGCCAGGTCGAGCGCGGATAGTCTTTCATCACGCCTTTGACGATGGATTCCAGCAGCGCTTCCTTTTCCTTGAGCCCCTCGTCGGTGAAGTCGCGCACGATGAAGCCGATGGTGGCTTTCTCGAGCGCTCCCGAAATGCCGACCGGATGCAGAAAGCCTTCCTTGCCCTCGGTGGTCTCCGGCGAGCAGGTGTCTTTCGGCAGTCGATCGACGATGGCGGCGGCGATCTTGATCGCGTGCTCCATCTTGCCCTTGGCAAAACCCGGATGGGTCGAGACGCCCTCGATGGTGATGGTGGCGCCGTCGGCGGAGAAGGTCTCATCCTCGATATGGCCGGCGCTTTCGCCGTCCATCGTGTAGGCGAATGCAGCGCCGAGCTTTTTCAGGTCGACCTTGTCGACGCCGCGGCCGATCTCCTCGTCCGGTGTGAACAGGATCCTGATCGCGCCGTGCTTGATCTGCGGGTTTTGAACCAGGAACTGCGCCGCATCCATGATTTCGGCGACGCCGGCCTTGTTGTCGGCGCCGAGCAGCGTGGTGCCGTCCGTCGTGATGATGTCGTTGCCGATCTGGTCGGCGAGCGCGGGATGTTCCGCCGCGCGGATCACCTGGGTCCGGTCGGCCGGCAGCACGATGTCGCCGCCCTGATAGTTCTTCACGATCTGCGGCTTCACATTCGCCCCGGTGCAGTCGGGCGAGGTGTCCATGTGCGAGCAGATGCAGATCACCGGGACCTGCTTGTCGGTATTGGCCGGGATCGTGGCGTAGACATAGCCGTGCTCGTCGAGATGGGCATCGGCAATGCCCATGGCCTGCAATTCGGCGGCGAGCAGGCGGCCGAGGTTCTTCTGCTTTTCGGTGGAAGGGCAGGTCGGCGAGTTCGGGTCCGACTGGGTGTCGATCACGACATAGCGCAGGAACCGCTCGGTGACGGTGTGGGTAAAGGCGAGGGGCGAAGCCAGCATGACGACCGCAGCGATGTGAGCAAGGGAAGCGCTCTATAGCAGAAAAGCGCCATTCCGGGGGCCTGCCGGAATGGCGCTTTCGTTGAAGTCGGGCGGGCGGTTGCGTCAGACGGCTTCCTTGAGTTCCTTGGAGGCGCGGAAAGCAACTTTCTTGCTCGCCTTGATCTGGATCGCTTCGCCGGTGGCCGGGTTGCGGCCCGTGCGGGCGGCGCGCTTGCGGACCTGGAGGATGCCGAGGCCGACGATGCGGATGCGCTCGCCCTTCTTCAGGTGCCTGGTGATCTTGCCGACCAGATCGGTCAGGATCGCCTCGGCGGCCTTCTTCGACAATTCATGGTCATCCGCCAGAGCCGCCGCGAGGTGCTTCAGCGTGATGGTGGCGGGGGATGCTGCTTTCTTCGCCATGACTGGCCCTCCTTGTTGGCAATGGCTTTCGAGCGTTCGCAAATGCCGGTCTTGCTGCCGGAAAAAGGCGTCGCGCGGTGATATGAAGCGCCCGCGGCTCTGATGCGATGGGACCGCGGAGGGCTTCAAGAAACCCAAGTATATCAGGCCTTAAACGATTCGGCTGTCGGGAGCCTGCGCTGTTATGCCTGAAAACAGGCCGTTATTCGCATCGGCGTCAAAGAAGTGCCCATTTGGCGGGGGGATCTGCAACGTCCTTGACTATGGGGAAGCGGCCCTTTATGCCCTCGGTTCTGCGCGGATCAGGATCTGATTACGGCATCCGCGGGAGTAGCTCAGTTGGTTAGAGCGCCGCCCTGTCACGGCGGAGGCCGCGGGTTCGAGTCCCGTCTCTCGCGCCAATTTTTCTTGCGCCATTTTTCAATAAGTTGGTGCTGATCCTGAAAGCCGATCGCAAGCAAAAAGGCCGCCCCAAGGGCGGCCGTTCTTATTCCAATGAAATCGATATGGCTTAGCGGACGGTCGAGGTGTTCGCGCTGGTGACCACCACCGGCTTGCCCGCCTTCACGACCTGGGCGGTCTGGCTGTAGTCCGAACCGGTCCGGGCCGAAATGCCCAAGGCCGCGACCGCAATGCCCGCCACGAGGGCGACAACCACGATCTTAAGGTGGGTTCTGCGATCCGCCGAGTGAATTGAGTGGTTCATCCGAGCCTCCCGAACGCCTTCCGCGTCCTCTGTTGCGGAGAGATTTACGCGCCATCTGTTTCAGGATGGTTTCGCGGTTCCCTCAAAATGGTTTCATCTCGCTGGTTTTTGGCCTCAGTTGTCGCCGGTCTCCGTGATGAAGCGCACATAACGGGCCTTCCATCGGCCGTACGCAGATGCGCCGGGATAAAAACATGAATAGAAACAATGAGAAGGTTCCGAATCGGGCGTGTTGCGTCCGGCGTCCGGTAGATCGCGGACGTCTGAGAAAGTCGGCCGGGCGCCCCGGGATGGGTGGTGACGCGCCCTGCGTGGAGACAGGCGGCAGCGCATGCCCTGAGCGGCGTCGACGCCGACGCGGCGATGGCCGGCAA
>DATCXE010000491.1:0-7062 GCA_036565985.1 Bradyrhizobium sp. | reverse complement strand
TTGATCGAGAGGGAGTTCGGCGGGTTCAAGCCGCCGCCGATGTTCGATGATTGAGAGGCCGCGGCAGGCACATACTCCGTCATTGCGAGCGAAGCGAAGCAATCCATCGCGCCGCAAGCCGAGAGATGGATTGCTTCGTCGCTTCGCTCCTCGCAATGACGAGGAGAAACAGGAGGAAAGCCAATGAACAGCGATATCGACGAACTCACCGCGCTCAATCGCGACTACGTCGCTTCAGTGCAAAACTCCGACGTCGAACGCTTCGACGAAATCCTGGCCGCCGACTTCTATTGCTCGAACCCCGACAAGACGCTGGTCGACCGCGCTGCGTTCCTGAAACAGACGGCGGTGCCGGTAACGATCAAGAACCTGACCGCGCACGACGTCAAAATCCGCGTGCTCGGCGATTTCGCCATCATCCACGCCGCTACCAGCTACACCACCGCAGATGGCCAGCAGGCCCATGGGCGCTACACGGACTGCTGGGCGAAGCAGAACGGGAAGTGGCTCGCCGTATCGGCGCATGTGTCGCGGTGAGCTAAGCCCGTCATTCCGGGGCGGCCCGAAGGGCCGAACCCGGAATCTCGAGATCCCGGGTTCGATGCTTCGCATCGCCCCGGGATGACGACGTTGTCGTCAGCTATCAAACATGATCACGCTGCGCAGCGTCTTGCCGGCCTTCATGTTGGCAAAGCCCTCGTTGATCTCGGAGAGCTTCAGCTTCGCCGAAATCCAGTCCTCCAGATGCAACTTGCCGCGCATGTAGAATTCGACGAGGCGGGGCATGTCGACGCGGAAGTGATTGGAGCCCATCGACGAGCCCTGGATGCGGCGCTCGCGCAGGAAATCGAAGCCGTGCAGTTCGATCTTCTGGCCGAACGGGATCATGCCGACGATGGTTGCCGTACCGCCCGCCGCCAGCATGGCGAACGACTGTTCCGCGGTATCCTTGCGGCCCAGCACCTCAAACGAGTGATGCACGCCGCCATTGGTGAGGTCGCGGACCTGCTGCACCACGTCGCCGTTCCTGGGATCGACGATATCGGTGGCGCCGAGCTTGGTGGCAAGTTGCAGCTTGGCCGGGTTGGTATCGATCGCGATGATACGGCCGGCGCCCGCGATCGCAGCGCCGTTGATCGCGGCCATGCCCACGCCGCCGCAGCCGATCACCGCAACGGTTTCACCGGCTTTGACGCCTGCCGTGTTAACGACAGCACCATAGCCGGTGATGACGCCGCAACCGATCAGCGCCGCCAGTTCCAGCGGCATGTCCTTGCGGATTTTGACGATGGCGTTTTCGTGCACCAGCATCTGCTCGGCGAACGACGACAAATTGAGGAACTGGTTGAGCTTCTCCGAGCGCGCCCAGGACAGCCGGTTGGACTGGCCGGGCAGCATCTTCACGGTGGTATCGGTACAGAGCACCGTGCGGCCGGTGGTGCAGTTGTCGCAGGTGCCGCAGAACACCGAGAGACACGTCACGACGTGATCACCAGGCTTCACATAGGTGACGTCGGAACCGACCTTTTCGACCACGCCGGCGGACTCATGGCCGAGCACCGCGGGCAGCGGATGCGGATAGAGCCCTTCCATGAAGTGCAGGTCGGAATGGCAGAGGCCGGCGACGCGGGTGCGGATCAGGACTTCGCGCGGTCCGGGGTTCGGCACGCTGACTTCCTCGATCACAAGCGGCTTGTTGACTTCGAACAGAACGGCGGCCTTCATTGGTGTTTCCCTCTTTGTTTTTCGTTGTGTCACGCGACTTTTTTACCTCTCCGTAGGGAGAGGTAAGAAGCCTAGGCCACCTTCAGCAATTCGCCAACCTCGGCCATCCCGACGCTACGTTCGCCAAGCAGATGGTCCGTGATCTTGCGTTGAGTGGCTGTTTCCGCCAGCTGGAACGGGTCGCCCGGCGAGACGCGATGGTCGATCACCATGCGCGACAGCAACAACCGCCTCGCATCGCCGCGCATTTCGTGGATGCGGCCGCCCTCCCAGGCCAGCGCGACGGCGCTGGCGACATGATACAAGAGACTGGTGGCGCGCCGCGCGTCGCCCTCGTTGTCGGTCCGGCTGGCGACCTCGCGCGCGAAGCCGATGGCGCGGTCGGTCAATTCCCGCAAACGGTTGCGCCAGGCCTGCGGCACATTGGCGCTGTCGTCGAGACGGGCATGCAGATCGGCGGCCAGCGCCGCATCGGCGCCGTGCCGGCCGACCGCACGCTTCAGCGCATCGATGGCAACGATGTTGCCGGTGCCTTCCCAGATCGAGCCGAGATGGGCGTCGCGCAGCAGCCGGGCGGTGGCAAATTCCTCAATGTAGCCGATGCCGCCACGCATCTCCAACGCATCGCCGCAGACCTTTCGGGCATCGCGGGTGGCGCGGAATTTCAGGGTTGGCGTGAGGATGCGCAGCAACGCCGCCGCATCCTGGCTGCCGGCCTCGGCGCGATCGAGCGCATCCGCGGTGAGAAAACTCATCGACAGCGCCTGCTCGGTGGCGAGCGCGATCTTCATCAACTGCCGCCGCGCCAGCGGCAGATCGATGATGCGCTGGCCGAACACCACGCGATTTTTCGCCACCGTCATCGCGTCATGATGGGCGCGGCGCATCAGCGCGGTGGATTTGACGCCGTTCGACAGCCGCGACGAGTTGACCATCTCGGCCATCTGCACGAAGCCGCGGTCGAGCTTGCCGACGGCATAGGCGATCGCGCCTTCGAACTTGATTTCGCCCGACGCCATCGAGCGGGTGCCGAGCTTGTCCTTCAGCCGAACGATCCGGTAGTGGTTCTGCGAACCGTCATCGAGATAGCGCGGCATCAGGAACAGCCCCACGCCGCGCGTGCCAGGACCCGCGCCCTCCGGTCGCGCCAGGAGCATCACCACCTTGGCATCGGCATTGGAGCAGAACCATTTCTCGCCATAGAGCCGCCAGTGATCGCCCTCCTGCACGGCCGTGGTCGTCAGCGTACCGACGTCGGAGCCGCCTTCCTTCTCGGTCATGAACTGGCCGCCCTGCGTCAGCTTGCTCATGTCGGTCTGGGTCAGGCCGTCGAGATATTTCGCCTTCAGCGCCTCGCTGCCGAAATTGTTGAGCAGCTTGGCGCAGCCGTCGGTGACGTTGATCGGGCAGCCCATGCCGAATTCCGTCTGGTTGAAGAGGAACGTGAACGCGTGCTTGGCGACGACAGGATATTTGTCCGGCCATCCCATGATGCCCTTGCGGATCGACAGCGCGTGAATGCCGAATTCGCCGAACGCGGCGTTCTCCAGTTCGCGATAGGCCGGGTGGTATTCGATGTACTGCGTGTCGCGGCCGAACCTGTCGCGCTGGTGCAGCACCGGCGTGTGGCGGTCGGCAAGCCGCGCGCATTCGTCGAGATGCCCGCCGGCGAGTTCGCCGAGACGGTCGAGGTGCGGCTCGATATGGCGGAACAGCGCCTCCGGCAGATGCAGGCGAAGCAGATCCGTCAGCGCCGGATCGGCCCGGTAGAAATTCATGCCTGTCGTGTCGGGTGCGAGCAATCCCGGCTGACTGGCAACGGCTGCGCGATCCTGCTTGAGTGGCTGCATGTGATTAGCCCTTGTTCGTTCCGCCCGATATTGATCTTCTACCGATAGCGCAGGCGGTCACGCCGTCAACAAGCATAATTGGAGGAACACCCCATGGCGGACGGATACCGCATCATCGGCGCCGAGATGTCGCCCTACTCGGTCAAGGTCCGCTCCTATTTCCGCTACAAGGGAATCCCGTTCCAGTGGATCCCGCGCAATGCCGCGAGCCAGGCGGAATTCGAGAAACACGCCAAAATGCCGATCATCCCGCTGGTGGTGACGCCCGACGGTACTGGCATCCAGGATTCCACACCGATCATCGACCATCTCGAGAGGTTTTATCCCGAGCCATCGGTTCATCCCGCCGAACCGGTAACGCAGTTCATCTCCGCATTGATCGAGGAGTTCGGCGACGAATGGGGCAACAAGTGGATGTTCCACTATCGCTGGGCCCGCGACGTCGATCAGATCAGTTCGGCCGGCCGTATCGCGCGCATGCGCGCACCCGGCGCAAGCGAACAGGAGCATGACGCTTTCGCGCAGCAGGTTCGCGCGCGCATGGTGGACCGGGTGTGGTTCGTCGGCTCCAACGCGGTGACCGCGCCGCAGATCGAGGCCGGCTTTCAGGAGATGCTTGGTCTGCTGGACACGCATCTTGTGACACGCCCCTATCTGTTCGGCGCGCGCCCCGCCTACGGCGATTTCGGGCTCTGGGGCCAATTCTATGAGATGTGGACCGATCCGACGGTCGGCGCCCTGATCGGCGGCGGCGCACCGCACGTACTCGACTGGATTCACCGCATGCTGCGGCCACGCGACGAAGGCGGGTTCGAATCATGGAGGACCCTGGCGCCGACGATGATGCCGATTCTGACCAGGCAGGTCGGTCGGCAGTTCTGGACCTGGACCCTGGCCAACGAGAAAGCGCTGGCCGAGGGCAAGGATGAGTTCAGTGTCACGCTTGGCGACAACGTCTGGATCCAGAAGCCGCAAAAATATCACGCTCGATCGCTAGGCATGCTGCGCGCGAAGTACGCTGGCATGGCCGACAAGCAGGATCTCGACCTGATCCTCGCGGCCGCGGGTTGCCTTGCCGGATTGCGCGCTTAAGTACCTAGTTCCGATCATGCGAGGAACGCGCCCATGGAAATTCCGAAGTACAAGACTGCCCTGATCGTCGGCGCCGGCGAAGGGCTGAGCGCATCGCTGGCGCGGCTGTTCGCGCGCGAAGGCATCAAGGTTGCGCTCGCCGCGCGCAAGATCGAGAAACTCGGCGCGCTCTGCACCGAAACCGGCGCCCGCGCCTTTGCCTGCAATGCCACCGAGGCCGAAGAGGTCGAGCGGCTGTTCGGCATGGTCGAGCGCGAGATCGGCACGCCCGACATCGTGGTCTACAACGCCAGCGGACGGGCGCGCGGCGCCTTCACCGACCTGGTGCCGGCGGACGTCGCCAACGCCATCGCGGTTTCGGCCTTCGGCGGCTTTCTGGTGGCCCAGCAGGCGGCACAACGCATGCTCCCCAACAAGAACGGGGCGATCCTGTTCACCGGCGCTTCCGCCAGCGTGAAAGGCTATGCGCAGTCGGCGCCGTTCGCGATGGGCAAATTCGCGCTGCGCGGGCTCGCCCAGAGCATGGCGCGCGAATTGTCGCCGCAGGGAATTCACGTGGCGCATTTCGTCATCGACGGCGGCATCCGCAGCGCGACCCGTACCGAGCCTGGGGATAAACCTGACTCGATGCTCGATCCCGACGCCATTGCGTTGAGCTACTGGAATGTGCTGCAACAGCCGCGTAGCGCCTGGACCTGGGAGGTCGAACTGCGGCCGTGGGTAGAGAAGTTCTGAGGTCGGCCGCCGCCGTCATTGCGAGGCGCGAAGCGACGAAGCAATCCATGCCTGCGCGTGTGGCGAGGTGGCTTGCTTCGCTTCGCTCGCAATGCCGAAGAACAAGAGCAAAGGGAGCGACATGACTACGGAAACCAGGATCGACACCGGCACCGACGAACTTCTGTGCGTGATCCGCGACCGCGTCGCCATCATCACGCTGAATCGCCCCGCGGCGCGCAACGCGATGTCGGATAATCTGACCCCGGCCCTGCGCAACATGATCAAGGCCTGCGGCGAAAATCCCGACGTCGGCGTGCTGCTGCTGACCGGCGCCGGCACGGCGTTCTGCGCCGGCGGCAACGTCAAGGGCATGGGCGCGAACCGCGACAAGAAGAAACTCGAAATGTCCCACGACGAGCGGGTTACCGATCTTCAGGAGCGGCAGCGTCTGCTGACCGGCGCGCTGGTCTCGGTACGCAAGCCGACCATTGCCGCCCTGCCCGGCCCCGCGGTCGGCGCCGGCCTCGCGCTGGCGATGGCCTGCGATATCAGGATATCAGCGCAATCGGCGTTCCTTTCCACCGGCTATCTCAAGGTCGGCCTGAGCGGCGACTATGGCATCGCCTGGCTCCTGACACGGCTGGTCGGCACGTCACGGGCGCGGGAATTGATGTTCACTTGCGAACGGGTCGATGCCGCCAAATGCGAGGCGATCGGCCTGGTGAACCGCGTCGTCCCCGACGACAAGCTGCAGGCGGAAGCCTTCGCGCTCGCCAAATCGATCGCCGAGGGACCAACGATCGCGATCCGCTACATGAAGGATAATCTCGACGAAGCCCTGATGTTCGATTTCGCTACCGCGCGCGATCACGAGGCCGAGCGCATGATCCGAACCCAGGTCACGGCCGACCACAAGGAAGCCGTGCAGGCGTTCATCGAGAAGCGCAAGCCGGTGTTCAAAGGCCATTGAAAAAAGCCCGGTTCTGGAGGGCCAGAACCGGGCTCAGTCTTGTCAAGCCGCAAGCGAGGACATTGCGCCGGGAGAGACGGCGGCGAGCCGCCAACTGGCGCATGGGATTTCCTGCGGTTCGACATGGATCTCTTTCTGGAAGCGCACCAGCTTCCAGTCCCCAGGGGAATTGGTGAAGGCGTAGCCGGACTTGCGGGCGAGCGCGATCATGGCGTCGTTGGAGCGCAGCGTGTCGCCGAACAGCCGCCCGGCGCCGAACGAAGCCGCCCGGCATTCGAGGTTTTTCAGCAGCGCCTTGCCGATGCCGTGGCCCTGCCAGCGATCGTCGATCGACAGGCCGAATTCGATCGAGGCATTGTCGCTGTCGTAGGCATAGCGCGCTTCGCCGACGATGGTCTCGCGACCGTCGACCATCATCGTCGCGATCACGCTGAACCGGTCCGCCTCGCCGACATGGACGAAATCGTCCAGCACGGAGGGCGGCAGTTCACTCGCCGCGCCGAGAAAGCGGTTGTAGCGGGAGCGGGTCGTGAGCGCGCGGAAATAGTCCTGAAGCGCCCCGGCATCGCGCGGCTCGACGAAGCGCACGGTGACCGCATCGCCGTTCCGCGCGTGCAGCACGTCGGAATATTGCCTGAGATTGTCGAGACGCATCTTGATCATCGGTCGCTCCTGCGGAGCTGAAGGGAAATGGCCGGCGCCCCGCTA
>DATCXE010000482.1:0-6480 GCA_036565985.1 Bradyrhizobium sp. | reverse complement strand
CAGGCTGGTGGCCTGGCTCGCCGCAACCAGTCCGGTCCCAAGCAGCAGCGCGCCCGCGAGCACCACGATACGGGTGCCGAACCGGTCCGACAGCGTGCCCCAGAAGAACGCAGCCAGCCCCATGGCAAGAAAGTCGATCGTCGCCGCCGCGGAAACGCCGCTGCGCGACCAGCCCATGGCTTCCGAAATCGGCTGCAGGAACACGGCCAGCGACAGCATCGCGCCGAAGCCGACGCAGGTCATCAGCGCGCCGACGGCGACCACGACCCAGCCGTAGGACAATCCGGAGGACTTGCTCATGCGTTTCCCTGCTCTTTTTGTATTTATGGTCTGAGCGGGAAGATGGTGGCCTATCCGGGGCGGCAGGGCAAGGCGGAGCTTCGCGATCACGAGCTCAGCGCGCGAGTCCGAGTACTAGAAGGAGTGCTCTATTCAACCTTTCGCAAGCACCTGAATCGAGTGTTCCTATGACCCGCTTAATCCGATCATGGCGAAGCGTGGCGGGAAAGCTGCTCGATGCCTTGCTGGCGCACGCTCGCGCGAACGGCGTCGCCGAGATATTTCTCGGCACCACGGAAAAATTTCTGGCGGCGCATCGGTTCTACGAAAAGAAGGGCTTTAGAGAGTTACACAAAGCCGAACTGCCCAAGGCGTTCCCGATCATGGCCGTCGATTCGAAATTCCATGTCCTGCGAGTTTCGTGATGACCTCTCCCTCGTCATGCCCGGCCTTGTGCCGGGCATCCACGTCTTTGCTTCGGCAAACAGGAAAGACGTGGATGGCCGGGACAAGCCCGGCCATGACGAAAAGCGAACAATTGTCGGACGGTTAGAAGCGTGAGGTGAGCAAGCGACTTATCCGCCGTAGCTCAACGAGCGAAGGCGGAAGCGCGCCCACAATTCAAGCCAACAATTCCGGAGAGAGATGGTGGACACGGCGCTGTGCGCCCTTGCTCACCCTACAGGCCGATCGCGTCGCCGCCATGATGACATCATGCCAGTGATTTGCCCGACGGGTCAAATGGGCTTCGTAAAATCGAAAAGCCGCAATGCCAACAAGCCCCCGGCTACTGTGCATGGGGTTGTTTTCGAGATTTTTGTTTTCGGCTTTCAAACGTCCCGGACAGGATCTGTCCCGTCACGCCTCTGTCGGCCCAAGCCCCCGTCTCAGCTATCCACCTTCAGCGCAGCGATGAAGGCTTCCTGCGGGATGTCGACCTTGCCGAACTGCCGCATCTTCTTCTTGCCTTCCTTCTGCTTCTCCAGAAGCTTGCGCTTGCGCGTGATGTCGCCGCCGTAGCATTTGGCGGTGACGTCCTTGCGCAGCGCGCGGACGGTTTCGCGGGCGATCACCTTGCCGCCGATCGCGGCCTGGATGGGGATCTGGAACATGTGCGGCGGAATCAGTTCCTTCATCTTCTCGACCATGGCGCGGCCGCGGCCCTCGGCGCGGGTCCGGTGCACCAGCATCGACAGCGCATCGACCGGCTCGCCGTTGACGAGGATCTGCATCTTGACGAGGTCGGCCACCTTGTAGTCGGTCAGGTGATAGTCGAACGAGGCGTAGCCCTTGGAGACCGATTTCAGGCGGTCGTAGAAGTCGAACACGACTTCGTTGAGCGGCAGATCGTATTTCACCATGGCGCGGGAGCCGACGTATGTCAGTTCCTTCTGCGAACCGCGGCGGTCCTGGCACAGCTTCAGCACGCTGCCGAGATACTCGTCGGGCGTCAGGATCGTCGCCTCGATCCACGGCTCCTCGATGTCGGCGATCTTGACCACATCAGGCATGTCGACCGGATTGTGGATTTCGATCTCCTGGCCGTCGGTCAGGTGCATCTTGTAGATCACGCTCGGCGCGGTCGCGATCAGGTTGAGATCGAACTCGCGCGACAGCCGCTCCTGGATGATCTCGAGGTGCAACAGCCCGAGGAAACCGCAGCGAAAGCCGAAGCCCAGCGCGGCCGAGGTTTCCATCTCGTACGAGAAGCTCGCGTCGTTGAGCCGTAGTTTGCCCATCGCCGCGCGCAGCGTTTCGAAATCGTTGGCGTCGACCGGGAACAGGCCGCAGAACACGACCGGGATCGCCGGCTTGAAGCCGGGCAGCATCTCGGTGATCGGCTTTCGGTCGTCGGTGATGGTGTCGCCGACGCGCGTATCGGCGACCTCCTTGATCGCCGCGGTGATGAAGCCGATCTCGCCGGGACCGAGTTCGTCGACCTGCTCCATCTTCGGCGTGAAGAAGCCGACACGCTCGACGTCGTAGGCGGCGCCGGTGCCCATCATCCGGATGCGGCCACCCTTCTTCATCGTGCCGTCGACAACACGGATCAAAACGACGACGCCGAGATAAACGTCGTACCAGCTATCCACCAGCAGCGCCTTCAGCGTCGCATCCCGGTCGCCCTTCGGCGGCGGCAGGCGGGTAACGATGGCTTCCAGCACGTCGGGCACACCAAGGCCGGTCTTGGCCGAGATCATCACGGCGTCCGACGCGTCGATGCCGATCACGTCCTCGATCTGCTGCTTGACCTTGTCGGGCTCAGCCGCGGGCAGGTCGACCTTGTTGAGAACGGGGACGATCTCATGGCCCGCATCGAGCGCGTGGTAGACGTTGGCGAGCGTCTGCGCTTCGACGCCCTGGCTGGCATCGACCACCAGCAGCGATCCTTCGCAGGCCGCCAGCGACCGCGAGACTTCGTAGGCGAAGTCGACATGGCCGGGCGTGTCCATCAGATTGAAGATGTAATCCTTGCCGTCCTTGGCGCGGTATTTGAGCCGGACGGTCTGCGCCTTGATGGTGATGCCGCGCTCGCGTTCGATATCCATCGAATCGAGCACCTGCTCCTTGCCCGCCATTTCACGATCGGTCAGCCCGCCGGTCATCTGGATCAGGCGGTCGGCCAGCGTCGATTTGCCATGGTCGATATGGGCGACGATGGAGAAGTTGCGGATGTTGGAAATAGGGGCGGTTGTCATGGGCGCGGGATAGCATTCACATCCCCGTGCGGCAACCATATTGCTGTATTCTAAGGGGATTTCTTCACGCCAAGCCGATTCCACTCGGCCCAAAAACGCGCTACCCACTCAGGCCATGTCGACTGCCTCCCTTTTACCCGCGCCGGCGCGCTCGAGGCGCATTCCGTCCATTCGGCGAGTGGCGGCGTGGCTGGCTTCGCGCGCCAGTGACCCCAGGAGCGGGGTATGGCTGGTGATCGGCTTCGCCGCGGTTCATGCGGCGCTGTGGACGCTGATCCTGGTCAATCTGAAGACCGGGCAGGACGTTCACATGGACGTCGCGGAGGCCTTCGCCTGGGGCCAGAAGTTCCTGCTCGGCTATGGCAAGCATCCGCCGCTGTCAGGATGGGTGGCCGGCGTCTGGTTCATGATCTTTCCGGTCACGGACTGGGCGAGCTATGCGCTGGCGATGGCGACGCTCGGCTCCGGCCTCGTGATCTGCTGGCTGCTGGCGCTGCGTGTGGTCGATCGCCGCCGCGCGTTCTTCGTCGTGGTGATGCTCGCGCTCTATCCGATCTTCAACTTCAAGGGCTTCAAGTACAATCCGGATCTCCTGCAACTCGTCACGCTGCCGCTGATGGTGCTGGCCTATCTGGATGCGTTCGAGAAGCGCAGCGTGAAGTCCGGCATATGGCTTGGGCTCGCCGGTGCGCTGGCATTGATGACCAAATACTGGGTGCTGACCATGATCGGCGCCATCAGCCTTGCCGCCCTGATACATCCCGATCGCCTGCGGTTCCTGCGGTCGCCCGCGCCGTGGGTCGCGATCGCCGCGCTCGTGGCAGCGATGCTGCCGCATTTGATGTGGCTGAAGCAGGTGAACTTCGTCCCGCTCACCTATGCCGGCGATACCTATTCGCTCACGAACCGCGCGATGATCCACGATCTCGCGCTGGGCTATGCCAAGCACAATCTCGCGCTGCTGGCCTTGCCGGTAGTGCTCGCTGCGATCGCGCTGGCCTGGCGTCCGCTGCGCTGGAGGCCATTTCCATTTTGGTCTCGTGGCCCGAACTCCGGCGTGAACGTTTCGCAGGCGATCAATATCTGGATCATCCAGGCGGCGGTGGCGGTCGGGCCGCCGCTCGGCGCGGTGATCTTCCATGTCTACATCAAGACCGACTGGGGCATCCCGCTGTTCTTCCTGGTGCCGCTCGCCCTCATCGCGATCCCCGCGGTGCGGATGCGGCACATCGCGCTGTTGAACCTGACGACGAGTTGGCTGGTGATCTCGCTCGTCGTACTGGCGCTGTCGCCCAGCATCGTCGCGTATGGACTGGGCGAGAAACCGATCACAGGCGCGACCTACCGGGCGCGTTCCGAACTCGCTCGCGAACTGACGGAAGTCTGGCACACGCGCTTTCATTCGCGCTGGCCGGTGGTCGCCGCCTATACCGATACCGGCCAGCCCGTCACCTTCTACAGCCCCGACCACCCGGCGCCGCTGACACCGGACGAGCCGTGGTCGTCGGGCCTGACCTCGCTCGAAGAAGCCAGCCGCTCGGGCTTCATCGGCATCTGCGAAATCGGCGACTGGAAGCTGGAAAAATGCGAGGCGTGGATGAAGGCCCATGCCGCCAACAGCGAGCACATGGTGATCACTACTCGCCGGTTCTTTCCGGGGATGCCGGGCCCCGCAACGGCATGGAACGTGTATATCGTACCGCCGGCCAAATAGCGCGCGCAAGCGCGAGAAACTTGAAGGGGGAAATGGATGGATCTCGATCTGACAGGAAAGACGGCGCTCGTCACTGGCTCGACGCGCGGCATTGGGCTTGCCACCGCCATCGGGCTTGCGCAGATGGGTGCGGACGTCATCGTCAACGGTCGAGACGGCGCGGCAGTAGATGAGGCCGCTGCAAAAGTCCGGCAGGCAGCGCCTTCAGCCAGGGTGCGTGCCGCTGCGTTCGATCTCGGCAACGCGGCTGGCTGCAGCGCACTGGTGGCGCAATTCCAAGACGTCGATATCCTCGTCAACAATCTAGGCATCTACGAGCCCAAGGGCTTCTTCGATATCGAGGATGCCGACTGGACGAAGATGTTCGAGGTCAACGTGATGAGCGGGGTCCGGCTGACCCGGCATTATCTGAAGCGGATGCTCGATGACAAGGACTGGGGCCGTGTCGTGTTCGTCTCCAGCGAGTCCGGCGTCTATATTCCAAAGGAGATGGTTCACTACGGCTTCTCGAAGTCGGCGCAACTCGTCATCGCACGCGGCGCGGCCGAGGCGACCAGGGGCACCAACGTGACGGTCAATTCGGTGATGCCGGGACCTACCTGGGTCGAGATGGCGCCGGTGCGACTGGCCGCCCGCGCCAAGGCTGCAGGCACCACTGTTGACGACCTCGTCTCGCGAACCTTCAGCGAACGCCGGCCGGCGTCGCTGTTGCAGCGCTACGCCAGGCCCGAAGAGGTCGCCAACCTGATCTGCTACGTCTGCTCGAAAGCCTCCAGCGCCACCAACGGCGCCGCGCTCCGCGTCGATGGCGGGATTGTTACGAACCCGTTTTGATGTGTCAGACCTCAGCCTGAGGAGCCGCGTAGCGGCGTCTCGAAGGATGAATGGCACGAGCCGGGCCTCGTGGTTCGAGACGCCGCTGCGCGGCTCCTCACCATGAGGGTTTGAAGTACGGCGCCTGCGGAGGCAAAGGCCTCAAACACCCTCTTCGTTGAACTTGTCGGCCACCAGCGCGGCGATCGCATCGACTGCGGCTTCGGCTTCCGGCCCCTTCGCCGAGACCGTAACGGTGGTGCCGGGCCCTGCCGCCAGCATCATCAATCCCATGATCGACGTGCCGCCCACGGTCTCGTTTCCGCGCGTCACCCAGACCTCGGCGTCGAACTTCTCGACCATCTGGACGAATTTCGCCGATGCCCGCGCGTGCAGACCGCGTTTGTTGACGATGAGAAGTTCCCGCGAAATGGCGCCCGCGGGCGCGCCCGGCCCGAGTTCCTTGTCGGGCACGGCGTCGTCGCTCATTTTCCGGCGAGTACGCGGCTGGCGATGGTGACGTATTTGCGACCGGCCTCCTGGGCCATGGCGATGGCGTCGGGAAGTGATCGCTCTTCACGCACCTTGGCGAGCTTGACCAGCATGGGAAGATTGATGCCTGCGAGCACTTCCACCTTCGGGCGGCTCATGCAGGAAATCGCAAGGTTCGAGGGGGTGCCGCCGAACATGTCGGTGAGAATAGCGACACCGTCGCCACTGTCGACACGATTCACCGCTTCGATGATATCGCTTCGACACAGATCGGAGTCATCTTCGGCTCCAATCGTGATGGCTTCAATTTGTTTTTGTGGACCCATAACATGCTCAAGCGCTGCCCTGAACTCGTCGGCAAGGCGCCCATGGGTCACAAGCACTAGACCAATCATCGGAAACTCCTCGCGGGTGCTTTTTGGTGCACCGCACGAACGCGCCACTTTGACCATCCAGAGGCCCCGCGCAAGAGGGCATCTTGGC
>DATCXE010000457.1:0-2120 GCA_036565985.1 Bradyrhizobium sp. | reverse complement strand
TCATTCCGGGGCGATGCGGAGCATCGAGCCCGGAATCCATCGGGCCGCAGTGCAAGGTGTGAAATGGATTCCGGGTTCGCGCTTCGCGCGCCCCGGAATGACGGAGGAAGTTGTGTGATTTCCGCCAACATATGAGCAACTGCACAAATACGAGGCATATCGATCGCGCCAAGCGGGCATTACGTCAAACTAACCCTATAAGATCTCGAGCATTTTCAACCTTCCGCTCATAGTCCCGGTTGGCACATTGATTGCTTAATCCAATCTCAGTCAATGACGACTGCCGTCCTACGGATTGCCGAAGCCAGCGTTGGCGAAGGCGCAGGGATTGGGTGACCTCGCCGAGGCGCCCGGAGCAGTCATCGGGACCATTTCCCAAGAAGACTTGCTTGCGCATCCCTGTCTCCGATCGAGCGTGACCGTGTTGTCCGCGACGCGTCGCAGAACCGGTTCGTTCTGCGCACGCGTTGCATCCGGCGGCGCGAGGACGGCCGCTCTCGCTTTTCATCGGCGCGGCAGTGGTTGCCGGTGCCCGCTTCGAATCCTTCTGTCAACAAGGGGAACAGGAATGGCCTATCTCGCGCCTTCGGAATTCGCGACCAAGATGGTCGACGCCGGAGAATCCAAGATCTTCATGTCGACGCGCGATACGGTCATCCGCGCCTACATGGCCGGTGCGATCCTCTCGCTTGCCGCCGCGTTTGCGGTCAGTGTCAACGTATCGACCGGCATTCCGATCGTCGGCGCGGCGCTGTTCCCGGTCGGCTTCTGCATCCTGTACCTGTTCGGCTTCGATCTGCTGACCGGCGTGTTCGTGCTGGCGCCGCTGGCGCTGATCGACAGGCGCCCGGGCGTGACGCTCGGCGGCGTGCTGCGCAACTGGGGCCTCGTCTTCATCGGCAATTTCGCCGGCGCCTTCACGGTGGCGGTGATGATGGCGATCGTGTTCACCTTCGGCTTCTCGCAGCCGCCGGACAAGGTCGGCACGGTGATCGGCCACATCGGCGAGGGCCGCACGGTCGGCTATGCCGCGCACGGCGCATCCGGCATGCTGACGCTGTTCATTCGCGGCGTGCTCTGCAACTGGATGGTCTCGGCCGGCGTCGTCGGTGCGATGATCTCCACCACGGTCAGCGGCAAGGTGATCGCGATGTGGATGCCGATCATGCTGTTCTTCTTCATGACCTTCGAGCATTCAATCGTGAATATGTTCCTGTTCCCGTCCGGCCTGTTGCTCGGCGCCAAGTTCACGCTGATGGACTACCTGATCTGGAACGAGATCCCGACCGTGATCGGCAACCTCGTCGGCGGCCTCGCCTTCACCGGGCTGACGCTGTATGCGACGCATGTCAGAACGGCGCCGAAGCGATCCGTCTCCCAGCAGCCGGCGTCCTCGCGCCTGGCGGCTTGATCTCGCGATGCCGATGGGGCTCTCCTTGCGGGGAGAGACCCATTTCGTGAAAGCCGGAAATGCCGCGCGAACTGAAAATATCGGTCGGACAGTTTTCCGATAGGGGCCGTAAGGAAACCAACCAGGATTTCCATGGCGTCCTGGTTCCGGACGAGCCGCTGCTCAGCCTCAAGGGCATTTCCGTCGCTCTGGCCGACGGCATCAGCACGAGCAAGGTCAGCCGGATCGCGGCGGAATCGGCGGTCAAGGGCTTTCTGTCTGACTATTACTGCACCTCGGAATCCTGGTCGGTACGGACGTCGGCCCAGCGCGTGCTGGAGGCGACCAATTCCTGGCTGCACTCGCAGACGCGCAGCCAATACGCCCATGACCGGGACAGGGGATACGTCTGCACGCTGAGCGCACTGGTCATCAAGTCGACCACGGGACACATCTTTCACGTGGGCGACAGCCGGGTCTACCGCCTTTCCGGCAGCTCGCTCGAACAGCTGACCACCGATCACCGGGTCGTCGTCTCGCCCGAGCAGAGCTATCTCGGCCGTGCGCTCGGCGCCAATTCGCAGGTCGAGATCGATTATCTGACGTTCAGGGTCGAGAGGGGCGACACTTTCGTGCTGGTGACCGACGGCATCTACGAGCATGTCGGCGACCGCGTGATGGCGAAAGCGATCAAGGATGGCGCCAGCGATCTGGACCGGGCCGCCGCAAC
>DATCXE010000456.1:0-9692 GCA_036565985.1 Bradyrhizobium sp. | reverse complement strand
CGGCTGGGTTCCACGAGCCGAGCCTCGTCTTCATGACCGGCACCGACACGCGGCTGACCGACGGATCGGGTGCTGCGGATTTCCTCGGGCAGGGCAGTTGCCGCTTCGCGCTGGTGGAATCGCGTTCGGAACGCGCCTTCGTCCAGCGCGCCGAAGCGATCGGACTGCGCTACAACGTGGCGACCCGGGTCGAGGGTTACAACATCTCGCAGGGCAGGGCCGTTTCGATCGCGATCTTCCGCTCGGAAGGCACGGAGTAAAATGCCCGCGAACTCCGCTGTGGGCGAGCCCCGGCATTACGCATCGCGCTTCGTGAAACTGGCGTGGTTGTCGCTGGCTCAACTCGTGCGCTCGCCGTCGCATTCGCGGCGCGCCGAGGCCGCGCAGCGGGCGGCGCGCCACGTGTTGTGGATTTCCGCCGGTCTCGGCGCCGCCATCATCGTGCTGATGTACGCGCTCGATGCGTGGGAAATCGGCCAGATGCCGAAGCGTGGCACGCCCTCGTTGTGGTGGGTTCGCATCCTCACGGATTTCGGCAAGGACGAATATGTGCTGTTGGCGCTCGGCGGGCTGCTGATCGCGGTTGCCTTCGCGGCACCAGCCTTGCACGGAATCCGGCGATCGCTGTTGCTGGGCTTGGGAACGCGTCTGCAGTTCCTGTTCCTTGCGGTTGCAGTGTCCAGTCTCGTCACCGAAGTGATCAAATGGGTCGTCGGCCGCGGCCGTCCGTTCGTCGGCGGCGAGGCCAACCCCTTCCACTTCTCGCACTTCGCGGGAACTCCGGCCTATGCCAGTTTTCCGTCGGGACACGCCACGACGGCGTTTGCGCTGGCCATCGCCGTCGCTGCGGTCTGGCCAAGGGCGCGGGTGGCGATGGCTGTCTATGCGCTGGTTATTGCGGCTACCCGGCTGGTGTTGCTGGCCCACCACCCAAGCGACGTCGTCGCCGGGGCGCTGGTCGGAATCATCGGCGCGATGTTCGTGCGATACTGGTTTGCGGCCCGAAGGCTGGGATTTGCGATCCAGCGCGACGGCACCATTGTGTCCCTTGTTGGGCCATGGTCCGGGCGCCTCAAAAGGGTTGCCCGGGGCGCTTCCGCCCCATAAAAGCGGTCGCCGCCAGGCGAACCGATGAGCCCGGTTCCGGGCCTTTTCAACCCAGCCAGACGAGAGTCGACTTGATTACTTCCGACAGAGGTACGGTTGCCGTTTCCATCGTTGTGCCGGTGCGCAACGAAGCGGAGAACGTCGCGCCGCTGATCGCGGAAATCGTCGGCGCGCTCGAAGGCCGCTGGGCCTACGAGATCATCTATGTCAACGACGGCTCGACGGACGCGACCGCGGACCGGCTCGCGGCGCTGATGAAGCAGCACCCACAGCTTCGGCAGCTGAAACATGCCAGTTCCTCCGGGCAATCGGCGGCGGTGCGCAGCGGCGTGCGGGCGGCGCGCGGCGCCATCGTGGCCACGCTCGACGGCGACGGGCAAAACAACCCGGCGTTCCTGCCGGAGTTGGTTTCCGCGGTCGAGAGCGGCGACGGCCGCGTCGGCCTTGTGGCGGGCCAGCGGGTCGGACGCAAGGACACCGGCTTCAAGAAGCTGCAGTCGAAAATCGCCAACGCGGTCCGCAAGGCAATTCTCGGCGACGGCACCCGCGATACCGGCTGCGGGTTGAAGGCGTTTCCGCGCGAGGTGTTCCTCTCGATGCCCTACTTCGACGGACTGCACCGTTTTCTGCCGGCGCTGGTGCGTCGTGAAGGCTTCGACATCGCCTATGTCGACGTCGTCGACCGTCCGCGCCACTCCGGCGTCTCGAATTACGGCTTCTTCGACCGGCTATGGATCGGGATCATGGATCTGGTCGGCGTGTGGTGGCTGATCCGGCGCAAGAAGCCGACGCCCGTTGCGACCGAGGTTCTCTGATGCTGATTCAATACGGGCAGGCGCTCGGCGATTATCTCTACGATGTCTTCGTCGCCAAGTTCGATTTCTGGCTGGCGTTCGGGCTGGTCGCGCAATTGCTGTTCACCGCCCGCTTCCTGGTGCAGTGGATCTCGAGCGAACGCGCCGGACGAAGCGTGATTCCGATTGCGTTCTGGTTCTTCTCGATGGGCGGCGGGCTGATGACGCTGGTCTACGGCATCGCCAAGCGCGAACCCGTGATCATCGTAGGCCAGGCGGCCGCCACGATCATCTACATCAGGAACATCATGCTGATCGTCAAGCATCGCGGCAAGGCATCGAAGACGCTGGACCGCTAAATCATCCGCGGCCGTGCGCCGGGGCGGGCAGCGTGGCCAGATCAGCCTCGGCACGACGATGGGCGGCGAGTTCGCCGGCGGCATCGAGCACGGGGTAGGCGACCGAGCAGATGTGCGAGTGAATGCGCCTGAGATCGCGCAGCACGTCGAGATGCAGCGAGGTGGTCTCGATGGTCTCGGGCCTGCCCTCTCGCAAGCGGTCCAGATGCCGTTCGGTGGCGGCCAGTTCCGTGTTGCGAAGCGCCGTCTTCTCGGCCAGCAGCTTGCGTGCCTCGTTGACGTCGCCGGACATGAAAACGCCGAAGGCGATCCGCAGCGAGTCCATTGTTCGCTTGTGAAAAGCCGAAAGCTCCTCGGCGCCCTCGGCCGAGAACTGGAACCGGCGCTTGATCTTCTTGGTCGCCAGTTCGCTCAGGTTCTTGTCGATGATGTCGCCGATATGTTCGAGGTTGATGGCGAACGAGACGATTTCCATCGCCCGCTGCCCCTCGCGCTCGTCGAGACTGCCGCGGGTCAGTTTGGTGACATAGAGCTTGATCGCCTCGTCGAGACTGTCGACGCTGTTGTCCATCTGCGAAACCTGGTCGACCAGCGCGCGATCGTTGGTCATCATCGCTGCCATCACCTTGCGCAGCATGATCTCGACGTGATCGCCCATATGCAGGGTCTCGCGCGCGGCGTCCGCCAGGGCGAGCGAGGGGGTCTCGAGCGCGCTCTCATCGAGGTAACGCGGCCCTGACGGGTCGGTCTCCCTGACGCGCTCGGGCAGCAGGGTCTTCAGGAGCCGCGACATGCCGTCGAGCAGGCCGATGAAAAGAGCCGCGGTCGCGACGTTGAACGCGATGTGGAACAGCGCGGTTGCCTTGGCCAGATCCGGCTGCCAGGCGGTCAACAGCTCCGAGATTGGCCGCAGGAACGGCGCCACCAGCAGGATCCCGGCCAGCCGGTTGATGAGGTTGCCCAGCGGAAGGCGATAGCTGGCGGGATTGTCGCGGCGTGCGCCCTCGACGAGCGGATTGATGGCGCTGCCGAGATTGGCGCCGAGCACGAGCGCCAGCGCCGCGTAGGGCGTGATGAAATGCGCATAGGCCAGCGACATCACCAGCAGCACGCTGGCGACGCTCGAGTGCACCAGCCAGGTCACCAGCGCCGCGAAGATGATGCAGAGAACGGGGTCGCCGGTGATCGCGTTCATGAAGACGCGGACGCCGGGCGCGTTCTCCGCCGGCGCCAGCGTATTGAGCAGGATGTGCAGCGCCAGCAGCATCAGGCCGAGGCCGATGAAGACGCGGCCGATGTCCTTGATGCGCGAACGCGGCCCGCTTCGGAACGAGACCAGCCCGATGATGAACAGGACGGGCGCGACGGCGGAGATGTTGAACGAAAGGATCTGCACGATCAGCGTGGTGCCGACATTGGCGCCGAGCATGATGGCAAGCGCGGGCACCAGGCTGACCAGCCCCTCCGACGTAAACGAACTCGTCAGCAGCGCAGTCGCCGTGCTGCTCTGGAGCAGGGCCGTCAATCCGAGGCCGGCGCCGAAGGCGGCGAAGCGGTTGCCGAGGGCCTTTGCCAGCAGCTGTCGCAGGTCGGGCCCGAACGCGCGCAGAATTCCGCTGTGGACCATGTGCAGGCCCCACAGCAGCAGGGCAACGCCACCCATCAGGTCGAGCAGAACCAGGCTTCCCATGCGCTTCAGTTCCAGTAATTGGAGTCGAAGGGATCAGGCTATCGCCAATAGAGGGGGGATCAACCCTTTAATTTGCTGAAAATTGCGACGCCAGCGGCTGCGCCGCGAGCTTCATTCGTCGGTGTTTGGGCCTTCGGATCGCTGAGCTGGCGGGATTTGGTAAACGGACTTCGAAGGAGATCGCGACATTGCGAGCGGTTGCGATAGGCCAATTCCAACAATTCTTCGGTAAAGCTGGTGCACCATCGGGTGAAGCAGATCGAACAGGGCCAGGGATCGACATGTTGGCGAATCGACGCAGCAGCGAACGTCGTGCGTGCAGGAATTTTGCAAAAATACAGTTCGCGACCGGCGGCTTGCCGCGCGATTGCATGATCACGGACATGTCCGATGGCGGTGTGAAGATCATCGCGGAATATCCGGAGATTCCAACCGAGTTCACGGTGATCTTCTCGGAAGGCCGGCCGCGCCAATGCAAGCTGGCCTGGCGGATCGGCTGCGAGTTCGGCGCTCAATTCCTCGACTGACCCGGTTGGCGCCGCGCCTTGCGCGGAGCACGTGAGGACGCAGGCGAGGGCAAAGTGCCCTCGAAAGGTCTCTTATTACCGAAAGGCGGGCCAGTTTAACCTGAACTTAGGGTTAAGCTGTGAACACTTCTGGACAGTCCCGCCGTGAGTCCAGGTGCATGCTTCAGAAGTCGTTTAATCCCTCCCGCGTCGCGCGACTGCTTGCGTGTGTTTCCTTCCTGGCCCTGGCGTCCGGGCTTGGCGGCTGCTCGACCCCGGGGCTTTCCGACATCACCGGTTCGCTCGGCGAGACGGCCGAACCTGCCCGCGCCGCCGATCCGCGGCGCGAGGTCGAACTCACCCAGGAACGCTATCGCGCCAATCCGAAAGATGCCGACGCCGCGCTGAGATACGGCAAGGCGCTTCGCGCGGTTGGACAGCGGTCACAGGCGGTCGCGGTACTCGAACAGGCCACCATCGCCCACCCCAGCAACAGGGCGCTGCTCGCCGGCTACGGCCGCGCGCTCGCCGACAACGGCAATTTCCAGCAGGCCTTCGACGTTCTCGGCCGCGCCCATAGTCCCGAGGATCCGGACTGGCGGCTATTGTCGGCGCAAGGAGCGACGCTGGACCAGCTCGGACGATATGAAGAGGCGCGGCAATATTATGCGAGCGCGCTGAGGATCGCACCGGAAGAGCCGTCGGTGCTCTCCAATCTCGGGCTGTCCTACGTGCTTTCGAAGGATCTGGCGAAGGCCGAGGAGACGTTGCGGCGCGCGCATGCGCGGGCGGGGACCGATCCGCGCGTGCGGGCCAACCTGGCGCTGACAGTCGGCTTGCAGGGCCGTCTCGCCGAGGCCGAAAAAATCGTCAAGGCCGACCTGCCGGCCGCGGAGGCCGCCGCGAACGTCGCGCAGTTGAAGCGCATGCTGTCGCGGAAGGACAAGGACAATGCGCGGGCCGAGGTCGGGAAGATGCCGATCGCGGCCAGCGGCCGCGTCGAATAATCTTCAGAACGCCTGCTTGAGCGTTTTCCAGCGAAGTGGAAGCCGGTTCGCGTCAAGAAAACGCGTCAAGACAGGAATCCAGAGCCCCGTTCCGATTCAATCGGAACGGAACAGGCTCTAGGCCCGGCGAGCCTTCATGCCCTGCAGCCTCCGGATGATTGGCGTCAGGAGCGATGTCCGCTTGGTCACGGCGTGGCCCGTCAGCCGTTGCGCGATCTGCAGGAACATCGCGGTGGTGCGATGCTTGGCGGCGATCTGCGCGATCATCTGGCCGTTGTTGGCCGCCGTTCCGAACATCTTCGAGTCGAACGGAATGGCAGCGATGGGCTGGCTTTCGATCGCCTTGGCGAATTCACGCGTGGTGATTTCCGGGCGCTTGTGCATGCCGACCTGATTGAGACAGTACAGCGGCGGGCGGTCGTTGGGCCGCGAGGCCTTCAGCACGTTCAACATGTTCTTGGCATTGCGCATGTTGGCGAGATCGGGCTCGGCGACGATCAGGATATCGTCGGCGCCGACCAGCGCGCGCTTGGTCCATGCCGACCATTGATGGGGCACGTCGAGCACGATGCACGGCGTCGTCATGCGCAGCGTGTCGAAGATCGCGTCGAAGGCATCGGCGCCGAAATCGTAGACCTGGTCCAGCGTCGCCGGCGCAGCGAGCAGGCTGAGCCGGTCGGTGCACTTCGCCAGCAGCCGCTCCATGAAGGCGGTGTCCGGCCGTTCCTGCTGCATGATCGCGTTGGCGATGCCCTGCACCGGATCCTGGTTGTAGTCGAGGCCGGCGGTGCCGAAGGCAAGGTCGAGATCGATCACGACCGAATCCAGCGCCAGGTCGCGCGCGATCGCCCAGGCCACGTTGTGCGCCACGGTGGATGCACCGACGCCGCCCTTGGCGCCGACGACGGCGATGATGCGGCCGACGGCCACGGCCTCGGAGGCCGCGTAGAGGCCGCAGATGGCGCGTACGATGTCGATCGGCTCGACCGGTCCGGTGACGTAGTCGCTGACGCCGCGACGCACCAGTTCGCGGTACGGCGTGACGTCGTTGGCGCTGCCGATCACGACGACGCGGGTGCCGGCGTCGCATACGGCCGCGAGTTCATCCAGTCCTTCGAGGATGTCGCGGTCTGGCTCGGTCTCCAGCACGATGACGTTCGGCGTCGGCGCCGTGTGATAGGCATCGATGGCGGCGGCGATGCCGCCCATGTGGACCGTCAGATGGGCTTTGCCGAGGCGGCGGTCTTCGCTCGCCGCGCGCACTGCGGTGGCCACCGCGACGCTGGCGCAGTAGGCCTGCACGGAGACGCGGGGTGCCGGCGAGATATATTCCTCGGCCGGCGCCGGCGTGTCGTCCAGATGTTCGTCGGAGTTCTGAAAAACGCGGCTGATCATTTGCCTGTATCGCTCAGTTTGGCCTTTTCGGCTTCGGGATAGACGGTCGTGGTGGCGTTGCCCTTGCGATATTTTTCAAAGGCAATATTTCGCCGCGACGTGTAGGCGGGCGTTTCGGGGCGCGGTTGTTCGAGATCCGCCGGATTGTCGATCATCGCGGCGAGGTTGCGCTGGGTGGCGCAGCCGAAATTGTGGTAGGGCCTGTTCTCGTTGTAGCCGGGGTTGTCGATGTTCGGGCCGAGGTCATCCGGCCACAGGCCGCAGGGGCCTGCGACGGCCGAAATCTTCGGATAGCTCAGCTTGATCGTCGGCAAGGTCCGGGCATCGTCGGGGCGGTAGTGCCGCAGGATGACGGCGCGCGAAGGCACGCCGCCCGCGATGAGCACCGACTGGATTTCACGAAACGTAGCTGCGGCTGCGCGCGCGTTCGGGGTGTCGATCGGGACGTCGGCGATGACCGCGCCGGTACCCTCGCGGACCCAGGTCTGCGCCAGTCCCATGACGTCGTTGCGCTGCGGCGCGGAGAGCCCGCCGCGCGCACGGCCGACGAACACGACGATCGAACGGTCGGCTTCCGTCACCGCGATCGGATGTCGCTGGCGGTAATCGTTGGGCACACTGGCCGTCACGATTTCCGCGGTCTGGTTGCAGGCGCCGAGCACGACCGACAGGCCGAGAAGGGCGCCGGCCAGTCGCACGGTGTTGAAGCGGTCCAGCGGTTTTCTGTTCGTCATCGTTCTGTCCTCGTCGCGGCGCGCTTCCATCTCAGTCAATGATGAATCCAAAATTGCCCTGGGGTGCGCCGATGCTGTCGACGTGCGCGACAAGGCCGTAGATCCGGTTGATGCGGGCAAGCAGCGTGGACTGGGAATCGGACGCCGGCGCGAACCCGTCATCGGGGCGGGACAATTCCTTCTGCGCCACTGCACGGACCACATAGGGCGTCACCAGAACCATCAGTTCGGTCTGGTTGTTGATGAAGTCCTGGCTGCGGAACAGGGCGCCGAGAACCGGCAACTGGTCGAGACCGGGCAAACCGTTGACGGCTTGCTTGGTCTGCTCCTGGATCAGGCCGGCCATCGCCATCGAGCCGCCGGAAGGTATTTCCAGCGTCGTCTCGGCGCGGCGTGTCTTGATCGATGGAATGGTTGTTCCGTTCTGGCCGCCGGTCAGAGCGTTTTCGGTCGAGACTTCCGACACTTCCGTCATCACCCGCAGGCTGATCCGGCCTTCGCTGAGCACGACCGGCGTGAAGTTGAGCGAGATGCCAAATTTCTTGAAGCTGACTGTCTGGACGCATTGTCCGATGGCGCCAGACGTTGTTGTCTGGCAGGTCACGCCGGTCGGAATGGGAAATTCGCCGCCTGAGATGAACGTTGCGGACTCACCGGAGATCGCCGTCAGATTGGGTTCGGCGAGCGTCCGCACGACACCGGCGGTTTCCATCGCGCGAAGCACGGCCTGGACCGACGGCATCGAGCCTGTCGTAATGCCAAGGCCATTGCCGGGGACGAGGGGCGCGCTGTTTGCAGTGAAGGGATTGCTGTTGTTGAATTTCACGACCGTGTTGCCAACATTCATGCTGGCGCTGAGATCGATGCCCATCTGTTTGACGACATCCCGCCGGACTTCGGCGACAGTGACCTTCAGCATCACCTGGTCGCGGCCGCGAACGACGATCGAGTTGACGACCTTCTCGGCTCCGCCCACCAGCCGTGCGGCGATCTCGCCGGCCTGCTGGGCTTCGACCGGGCTCGATACCGAGCCGGTCAGCAGCACGCTGTCGCCGACTCCCTCGATCTGAATCCCCGGCATCGACTGCCGCAGCGCGGCGCGCACGCCGTTGAGGTCGCGCTTGACCGCAATGTCGTAGGAAGCGACCTGCTGGCCGTCGGCATCGAAAAACACGACGTTGGTCTGGCCGACCGCCGCGCCGATGATATAGGCGCGCTGCGAGGATCGAACCACCGCGTTGGCGATCTTGGGATCGGCGACGAGCACATCCTTCACGTCGCGCGGCAGGTCGACGATCATGGACTTGCCGACGCCGAGGGCGAGGAATCGCATCTTGACGGACGAGCCGATGGCCGACGTCGTGACGGGATCTTTATCGGGCTCGGCCGCGACCACCGGTAACAGCGGTCCGAGTGTCAGCACGGCTACGGCGGGCAACAATACCGCGCCAGCCGCCACGGTTCGCATCGCCGACTGAATTTCCCCAAACTTCATTTCGCGTCCTTTCGGTCACTTCTGTGCCGTCGTTTGATTGGCGATCCCGTAGCGAACGACGTTGAGGCCGTCGTTTCGCTTCAGGAGCTGCTCGTCGGAATGGCGTTCAGCCACGTTGACGTCGGTGATGCTGCGCAATACGAGCGACAGGGTGCCGCCCTGGCGTGCGCGCGCCAGCGTCTCGGCCTGCTCGGGTTTCAACTCCAGCGTCGCGGTCTTGCCGAGGAGGGTGTTGATTCCCTCTTTTTCCTTCGGGGCCTGATCGATCGCCAGCACGCGGATGTTGGTGAGAATGATTTCCGCGACGACGAGATCGGGACCCTTGTTGTCCGGATTCTTCTCGCGCTTGGACAGGATCACGTCGACGCGATCGTTGGGTAGGATGAATCCGCCGGCGCCGGTTTCCGGCGATATCTCGGTCGAGATCGCCCGCATGCCGGTAGGAAGGATCGCGGCCATGAAGCCGGAGCCGTTGGCCTTGACGAGCTTCTGTTCGCGGATCGGTTCACCCGCGATGAAGGGAGCGCGTGCAATCGAGCCGGCGATTTCAGTGATGGCGTCGGCTCTGCCGGCGCGGTTGATCACGTTGCCGCTGGCGGTCGCTG
>DATCXE010000426.1:0-11076 GCA_036565985.1 Bradyrhizobium sp. | reverse complement strand
GAGATACATCAGCAGGAACAGCGGGCGACCGTGGCTGAGCTGGGTGGTGATCCACTGGAACCATTCCGGTCCCGTGCCTGCGTTGAAGTTCGCGACCGTGGTCGGCAGCAGCAAAAGCGAGGATGCGAAGATCGGTGGAATCACGCCCGAGGTGTTGAGCTTGAGCGGCAGATGCGAGGACTGGCCCTCGAACATGCGATTACCGACCTGGCGCTTGGGATACTGGATCAGCAGCCGGCGCTGCGCGCGCTCCATGAACACGATGAAGGCGATCACGGCGACCGCCATCACGATCACGATCAGGATCAGGCCGGTCGAGAGCGCGCCCTGGCGTCCCAGTTCCAGCATGTTGGCGAGCGCCGAGGGCAGTTCGGCGACGATGCCGGCCAGAATGATCAGCGAAATGCCGTTGCCGATGCCGCGCGAGGTGATCTGTTCGCCGAGCCACATCAGGAACATGGTGCCGCCGGTCAGCGTGACCGTGGTGGAGATCAGGAAGAACATCCCGGGCTCGCTGACCACGTTGCCGGCGCCCTGCAGGCCGACCGCGATGCCGTAGGCCTGGAACGTGGCCAGGATCACCGTGAGATAGCGGGTGTACTGGTTCAGCGTCTTGCGACCCGCCTCGCCTTCCTTCTTCAGCGCTTCGAGCTTGGGCGAAACCGTCGTCAGGAGCTGGATGATGATCGATGCCGATATGTACGGCATGATGTTCAGGGCGAAGATCGCCATGCGGTTGATGCCGCCGCCGGCGAACATGTTGAACATGCCGAGGATGCCGCCGGCCTGCGACTTGAACACCTGCTCCCAGATCGCGGGATCGATGCCGGGCAGCGGGATATAGGTGCCGAGCCGATAAACAAGCAGCGCACCCAGCGTGAACCAGATGCGCTTCTTCAGTTCGTCGGCCTTCGCCAGAGCGCCAAAATTGAGGTTTGCCGCAAGTTGTTCTGCTGCTGAGACCATGTTCAGGCTTTCTCCCGTCGCCCCTCAGGCCGTCGCCCCCGTCGGGGCGATCGGCAGACGCCGGACATTATTTGGTGCTCGGCTTCGATAAGTCCATCGTTTCATCGTGCGGATGGCCCGCGACAAAACGGCGATGACGCAGATGTTACGCCGCCTCGCCTTCTTCCTTCTTGGCTGGGGCCAGGATCTTCACCGTGCCTCCGGCCTTCTCGACCGCTGCGACCGCGGATTTCGAGGCGCCATGCACCTCGATCGCGAGCTTGGCCTTGAGTTCGCCGCGGCCGAGCAGCCGCAGGCCGTCCTTGGCGCGACGGATCACGCCCGACTTGACCAGCGATTCCACCGTGACGGTTTCCTTGACGTCGACCAGCTTCGCGTCGATCGCCTGCTGCAGCCGGTCGAGGTTGATCTCGGCGAAATCGAGCCGGAAGATGTTGTTGAAGCCGCGCTTCGGCAGGCGACGATGCAGCGGCATCTGGCCGCCCTCGAAGCCCTTGATGCGCACGCCCGAACGCGCGGTCTGGCCCTTGCCGCCGCGGCCCGAAGTCTTGCCCTTGCCCGAACCGATGCCACGGCCGACACGCATGCGCTTCTTGCGCGAGCCGGCGTTGTCGGCGATATCGCTGAGCTTCATCGCCCTGTCTCCTTTAACTTGCTTACTCGCCGACGACGCGGACGAGATGCTGGACCTTGCTGATCATGCCGCGAACCTCAGGCGTATCCTGAAGCTCGGCAACCCGGCCGATCTTGTTGAGCTTGAGGCCGATCAGCGTCGCACGCTGCGAGTGGTGGCGGCGGATTGCGCTGCCGGTCTGCTCGACCTTGATCGTGTTTGCGGCCTTGGCCATCGTCTTAACTCCAAATAGCGCTTGAGAGATCGCGCCGGTTATTCAGCCACCAGTTCGGCGTCCCCGCCGACGCGGCGCGACTGCAGCGTCGACACCTTGATGTTGCGGCGTGCCGCCACCGAACGCGGCGAATCCTGATGCTTCAGCGCGTCGAAAGTCGCGCGAACCATGTTGTAGGGATTCGACGAGCCGATCGACTTCGCCACCACGTCCTGGATGCCGAGCGTTTCGAACACCGCGCGCATCGGGCCGCCGGCGATGATGCCGGTACCGGCCGGAGCCGCGCGCAGGTAGACACGGCCCGCGCCGTGACGGCCGGCGATGTCGTGATGCAGCGTGCGGCCTTCGCGCAGGGCGACGCGCGTCAGGTTGCGCTTGGCCGACTCGGTCGCCTTGCGGATCGCCTCGGGAACTTCGCGCGCCTTGCCGTGGCCGAAACCGACCCGGCCCTTCTGGTCGCCGATCACGACCAGCGCCGCAAAGCCGAAGCGCTTGCCGCCCTTGACGACCTTCGCCACGCGATTGATGTGGACGAGCTTGTCGACGAACTCGCTGTCGCGCTCCTCGCGATCCCTGCTCCGTTCGCGTCCGCCGCGTTCGCGTTCACCTGCCATGGTGTTTTCCAATCTTTAGGGGAAGAAAGCCCCTGTCCTCGTAAATGTTCAAAACCGGTTAGAAGCTCAATCCGCTCTCGCGGGCCGCATCCGCGAGCGCCTTGACGCGCCCGTGGTAGAGATAGCCGCCGCGATCGAAAATCACTTCCTTGACGCCGTTCTTCACGGCGCGTTCCGCCAGCAGCTTGCCGACGGCCTTGGCCGCATCGATGTTGGCGCCCGTGTTGCCGCTCTCGCGCATCGCCTTTTCCAGCGACGACGCGGAAGCCAGCGTCTCGCCCTTCAGGTCGTCGATGACCTGGGCGTAGATGTGCTTCGACGAACGGAACACCGACAGACGCGGGCGTCCATTGGCTGACCGGCGCAGCGAGTTGCGCACGCGCTGCTTGCGCCGGGCATTCGTGACCTTGAGTGACATGACCGGCTCCGTTACTTCTTCTTGCCTTCCTTGCGGAAGATGAATTCGTTGGCGTACTTCACGCCCTTGCCCTTGTAGGGCTCCGGCGGACGGTAGGCGCGGATCTCGGCGGCGACCTGGCCGACGCGCTGGGAATCGGTGCCCGTGATCATGATCTCGGTGGGCTTCGGCACCGCGATGGTGATGCCTTCCGGGATCGCGTAGACGACGTCGTGGCTGTAGCCGAGCGCGAGCTGCAGGTTCTTGCCCTGCATCGCGGCACGGTAGCCGACGCCGGTGATCTCGAGCTTCTTTTCGAAACCCTTGGTGACGCCTTCGACCAGGTTGGCGACCTGCGCGCGCGCGGTGCCGTACATGGCCTGTGCGCGGTTGGTCTTGAACTTCGGCGCGACCTTGACCTCGCCCTTGTCGAGCTTCACTTCGACGTCGTCATGCACGACGAACTGAAGCTGGCCCTTCGGCCCCTTCACCTTGACGGTCTGCCCTTCGACGCTCGCCGTCACACCGGACGGGATCGCCACAGGCCGTTTGCCAACACGTGACATGGCTCTATCCTTCCTCAGAACACCGTGAAGAGAACTTCGCCGCCCACATTCGCGTCGCGCGCTTCGTGGTCAGCCATGATTCCCTTCGGCGTCGATAACACCGAAATGCCGAGACCGTTGTTTACCCGCGGCAGGTTCTTCACCGAGGCGTAAACCCGACGACCCGGCTTGGAGACCCGCTCGATCTCGCGAATGACGGGCTCGCCGTCGAAATATTTCAGCTCGATCTCGAGCTCGCTGCGGCCGGAAGCGTGTTCGACGCTGGCGTAGCCGCGGATGTATCCTTCCGACTTCAGCACTTCGAGCACGCTGGCGCGCATCTTCGAGCCCGGGGTCGAGACCTTGGACTTCGAGCGCATCTGCGCGTTGCGGATGCGGGTGATGAGATCGGAGATCGGATCGTGCGTTGACATGGTTCCGACCCTCCTTACCAGCTCGACTTCACGAGCCCGGGAACCAGGCCCTTGGAGCCGAGTTCACGCAGCGCGATGCGGGACAGCTTGTTCTTGCGATAGTTCGAGCGCGGACGGCCGGTCAGTTCGCAACGATTGCGAATCCGGGTCGCCGACGAATTGCGCGGCATCTCGGCAAGCTTCAGCGTCGCGGCGAACCGCTCTTCCATCGGCTTGGTCTTGTCGGCGATGATCGCCTTCAGCCGAGCGCGCGCAGGCGCGGCGTTCTTGGCCATCCGCTTGCGGCGGTTGTTCTTCTCGATCGAACTCTTCTTTGCCATGCTTGGCTCCTGGGTTTCCGCGTTTGAGAGGCTTTAGCTGCGTCTCACTGCCGGAACGGGAAATTGAATGCGGTCAACAAGGCCCGCGCCTCGTCGTCGGTACGCGCCGTGGTGCAAACCGTGATGTCCATGCCGCGGGCTTCCGAAACCTTGTCGAAATCGATTTCGGGGAAAATGATGTGCTCCTTGAGGCCGAGCGAATAGTTGCCGCGACCGTCGAAGCTCTTCGGGTTGAGCCCACGGAAGTCGCGCACGCGCGGCAGGGCCACGTTCACCAGGCGATCGATGAACTCGTACATCTTGGTCTTGCGCAACGTGACCTTGCAGCCGATCGGCTGATTCTCACGCAGCTTGAAGGTCGCAATCGCGATCCGCGAATAGGTCACGATCGCCTTCTGGCCGGCGATCTGCGTCAGTTCGCCTGCCGCGGTCTCGGCCTTCTTGCGGTCGTTGACGGCATCGCCGACGCCCATGTTGAGCACGACCTTGTCCAGGCGCGGCACCTGCATGACGTTGGCATAGCCGAACTGTTCGGTCAGCTTGCTGCGAATGCTCTTGTCATACTCCGCGCGCAGGCGCGGCACGTAAGCGGTATCAGCCATCGATCTCTGCTCCCGAGCTCTTGGCAATACGTACCTTCTTGCCATCAGCCTGAATCTTGAAGCCCACGCGGGTCGGCTTGCCGTCCTTGCCGACATACGCGATGTTGGACAGGTGGATCGGCGACTCCTTGGAGATGATGCCGCCTTCCTGGTTCTGGGTCTGCTTCTGGTGACGCTTCACCATGTTGACGCCGCGCACCAGCGCCTTGTTCTCGGCGGGGCGGACCTCGAATACTTCGCCGGTACGGCCCTTGTCGCGGCCGTTCAGCACGATGACCTTGTCACCTTTCCGGATCTTGGCAGCCATCACAGCACCTCCGGCGCAAGCGAAATGATTTTCATGTGGTTCTTGGCGCGCAGCTCGCGCGGCACCGGCCCGAAGATACGGGTGCCGACAGGCTCCGACTGGTTGTTGATCAGCACGGCGGCGTTGCGGTCGAAACGGATGACCGAACCGTCGGCGCGGCGGATGTCCTTGCGGACCCGCACCACGACAGCCTTCATCACGTCGCCCTTCTTCACCTTCCCGCGCGGGATGGCTTCCTTGATCGACACGACGATAACGTCGCCCACGGTGGCATAGCGGCGCTTGGAGCCCCCCAGCACCTTGATGCACATGACACGGCGTGCGCCTGAATTGTCGGCCACGTCGAGGTTGGTCTGCATCTGAATCATTGATGCACCTCGTCCTCTTTCTGATGCGCTCGAATTAGCGCCTAAAATTTTTCCTGATTACTCATCCGGTCGGGCCGAATGAATCTCAGGCGGTTTTCTTCTGCTCGCCCCGGACCACGGTCCAGCGCTTCAACTTCGAGATCGGCTTGCTCTCCTCGATCCACACCATGTCGCCCGGCTTGAACTGGTTGTTCTCGTCGTGCGCGTGGTAGTTCTTGGAGCGGCGGATCGTCTTCTTGTAGATCGGATGGGTGAAGCGGCGATCGACGCGCACAACCACCGTCTTGGCTTGCTTGTCGCTCACGACCACGCCCTGAAGGGTACGTTTCGGCATAGTAAGGCCTCTTACTTCTTCTTCGCGCGCACTTGCGCGGCGATGGTCTTGATGCGGGCGATATCACGGCGGGCTTCGCGCAGCCGCGAGGTGTTCTCCAGCTGCCCGGTGGCGCGCTGGAAACGCAGGTTGAAACGTTCCTTCTTCAGATTGAGGACGGCGTCCTCCCTCTGGTCGTCGCTCATCGCGCGGATGTCTTCGGATTTCATCGGTGCCATGACGATTACTCCGCAATGCGCGCGACGAAGCGCGTCTTGATCGGCAGCTTGGCGGCGGCGAGCGTGAGCGCTTCCTTTGCGGTCTGCACCGTGACGCCGTCGATCTCGAAAATCACGCGGCCGGGCTTGACCCGCGCCACCCACAATTCAGGCGCACCCTTGCCGGAGCCCATGCGGACTTCGGCGGGCTTCTTCGACACCGGCAGGTCCGGAAACACGCGAATCCAGACGCGGCCGGCGCGCTTCATGTGACGGGTCAGCGCGCGGCGCGCGGCTTCGATCTGGCGGGCGGTGATGCGCTCGGGCGCCATCGCCTTCAGGCCGAATTGACCGAACGACAACGTCGCACCCGAAGTCGCAACGCCGTGGATACGGCCCTTATGCGCCTTCCGGAACTTCGTTTTCTTTGGTTGCATCATGGCTTTAAGCCCTCAAACTTCTCTGGTGTCTCACGCAGCGTCGCGGCGCGGCCGTGTGTTGTCGCCTTCGGCCATCTTCTTGTCCTGGGCCATCGGATCATGCTCGAGGATCTCGCCCTTGAAGATCCAGACCTTGACGCCGCAGGTGCCGAACGTGGTGAACGCGGTCGCCACGCCGTAATCGATGTCGGCGCGCAGCGTGTGCAACGGCACGCGGCCTTCGCGATACCATTCCATGCGCGCGATTTCGGCGCCGCCGAGACGGCCCGAGCAGTTGATGCGGATGCCTTCGGCGCCGAGGCGCATCGCCGACTGCACGGCGCGCTTCATGGCGCGGCGGAATGCGACGCGGCGCTCGAGCTGCTGGGCGATCGATTCGGCGACCAGGGTGGCGTCGAGTTCAGGCTTGCGGATTTCGACGATGTTGATGACGACGTCGGAATCGGTGATGTCGGCCACCCGCTTGCGCAGCTTGTCGATGTCGGCGCCCTTCTTGCCGATCACGACGCCGGGACGCGCCGAATGGATCGTCACGCGGCACTTCTTGTGCGGACGCTCGATCACGATGCGGGCGACGGCTGCCTGCTTGAGCTCCTTGTGCAGGATCTCGCGGATCTTCACATCCTCATGCAGCAGCTTGCCGTATTCGTTCTTGCCGGCGAACCAACGGGAATCCCACGTACGGTTGATGCCGAGACGCAGTCCGATTGGATTGATCTTTTGACCCATCGTTTTCTCCCGCGCCCTTAAGCGCCAGCCTCGGCCTCGACCTGACGAACCACGATGGTCAGGTGCGAGAACGGTTTATACACACGCCCCGAACGGCCACGGCCGCGCGGCGAAAAACGCTTCATGACGATGCCATTGCCAACATGGGCCTCGGCGACGACGAGATCGTCGACCTCGAGGTCGTGGTTGTTCTCGGCGTTCGCAATCGCCGATTCCAGGCACTTCTTGACGTCGACCGCGATCCGCTTGCGCGAGAACTGCAGGTCGGCGAGCGCAGCCGAGGCCTTCCGGCCACGGATCAACTGCGCGACAAGATTGAGCTTCTGCGGGCTGACGCGCAGCATCCGGGCAACTGCCTTGGCTTCGTTGTCCGCGAGGACACGTTCGCGCTTTGGTTTGCTCATCGTCTATTCCTCAAGCCTTCTTGGCTTTCTTGTCGCCAGAATGGCCATGGAAGGTACGGGTCGGCGAGAACTCGCCGAACTTGTGACCCACCATTTCCTCGTTGACCGATACCGGCACATGCTTCTGGCCGTTGTAGACGCCGAACGTCAGGCCGACGAATTGCGGCAGGATGGTCGAGCGGCGGCTCCAGATCTTGATGACGTCGTGACGGCCGGACGCACGCGCGGCATCTGCCTTCTTGAGCAGAGAGCCTTCGACGAACGGGCCTTTCCAGACTGAACGAACCATGTCCGGCGTTCCTTACTTCTTCCGCTTGTGGCGGCTTAGGAGGATGAATCGATTGGTCGACTTGTTCGAGCGGGTCTTCTTGCCCTTGGTCGGCTTGCCCCACGGGGTAACCGGGTGGCGGCCGCCCGAGGTGCGGCCTTCGCCGCCGCCGTGCGGATGGTCGATCGGGTTCATGACGACGCCGCGGTTATGCGGACGCCAGCCCAGCCAACGGGTACGGCCGGCCTTGCCGATCGAAATGTTCATGTGATCGGGGTTCGACACCGCACCGATGGTGCCGCGGCAACGGCCGTGCACCAGGCGCTGCTCGCCCGAGTTCAGGCGCAGAACGACGTAGTCCTGGTCGCGGCCGACGAGCTGAGCGTAGGTGCCGGCCGAACGCGCTATCTGGCCGCCCTTCCCGATCTTCATCTCGATGTTGTGCACGATCGTACCGACCGGCATGTTGCCGAGCGGCATGACGTTGCCGGGCTTCACGTCGACATAGTTGCCGGCAACCACGGTGTCGCCCACAGCCAGCCGCTGCGGCGCCAGGATGTAGGTCTGCTCGCCGTCCTGATACTTGATCAGCGCGATGAACGCGGTGCGGTTCGGATCGTATTCCAGCCGCTCGACGACGGCGGGAACGTCGACCTTGTTCCGCTTGAAGTCCACCATGCGGTAGGTCTTCTTGTGGCCACCGCCGCGGAAACGCACCGTGATGCGGCCGGTGTTGTTGCGGCCGCCATTGCTGATCTTGCCTTCGGTCAAGGCCTTGACCGGCTTGCCCTTGTAGAGCGCCGAACGGTCGACCATCACCAGCTGGCGCTGGCCCGGCGTCGTCGGATTGTATGTTTTCAATGCCATCGCTGTGTCGCCTTATAGTCCGGTGGTGACGTCGATGCGGTGGCCCTCTTCGAGGGTCACGATCGCCCGCTTGACGTCCGACTGCGAACCGAAAGTTCCGCGGAACACCTTGGTCTTGCCCTTGCGGACCAGCGTGTTCACGCTCTTCACCTTGACGTCGAACAGCTTCTCGACGGCTTCCTTGATTTGCGGCTTGGTCGCCTTGCTGGCGACCTTGAACACGACCTTGTTGTGCTCGGACGCCACCGTCGCCTTTTCGGTGACGACTGGCGCGACGATCACGTCGTAATGGCGCGGATCGGTAATCTTCATTTGAAGCGCGCCTCCAGCGCATCGACAGCCGCCTTCGTCAGCACCAGCTTGTGACGGCGCAGAATGTCATAGACGTTGATGCCCTGGATCGGCAGCACGTCGATGTTCGGAATGTTGCGCGCGGCGGTCGCGAAACCGGTGTTCAGTTCGGCGCCGTCGATGATCAGCGCATTGGTCAGGCCCAACCCTGAGAAATGGCCGACCAGCGCCTTGGTCTTGGCTTCCTGGATCTGCGCATTGTCGATCACGATCAGTCCGCCGTCCTTCGCCTTCGCCGACAGCGCATGCTTGAGCGCCAGCGCGCGCACCTTCTTCGGCAGGTCGGTCGCGTGCGAGCGAACCACCGGACCGAACGCACGGCCACCGCCGCGGAACTGCGGCACGCGTGCCGAGCCGTGACGGGCGCCGCCGGTGCCCTTCTGCTTGTACATCTTCTTGCCGGTGCGCCAGATCTCGGCGCGGCCCTTTACCTTGTGCGTTCCGGCCTGGCGCTTGTTGAGCTGCCATTGCACGCAACGCTGGATGATGTCGGCACGGGGCTCGAGACCGAAGATCGCGTCCGAGAGCTGGACAGATCCGGCTTCCTTGCCTTCAAGGGTCGTGACTTTCAGTTCCATCTCACGCGCCCTCCTGCTCGGCCGGAGCCTGAGCCTGCTCGCCGCCGGCGACCTTGAACTTGCCGGGCTTCGGAGCTTCCTTCGGCAACGGCTTCTTGACGGCGTCGCGCACCGAGATCCAGCCGCCCTTGGAGCCGGGAACGGCGCCTTCGACGAGGATCAGGCCGCGCTCGACGTCGGTCTGCACCACACGCAGATTGAGCGTGGTGATGCGATCGACACCCATGTGACCGGGCATCTTCTTGTTCTTGAAGGTCTTGCCGGGATCCTGACGCCCGCCGGTCGAACCGATCGAACGATGCGAAACCGACACACCGTGGGTGGCGCGCAGACCGCCGAAATTCCAGCGCTTCATGCCGCCGGCAAAACCCTTACCGACCGAGGTGCCGGTGACGTCGACGAACTGGCCGACCACGAAATGGTCCGCCTGAATTTCGGCGCCAACCGGGATCAGCGCGTCCTCGGACACGCGGAACTCCGTAACCTTCCGCTTGGGCTCGACCTTGGACACCGCGAACTGGCCGCGCTCTGCCTTCGGCAGATAGACGGTCTTGCGGGTACCCGAACCGAGCTGCAGCGCGACGTAACCGTTCTTCTCGGTCGTGCGGTGGCCCAGCACCTGGCAATTGCCCAGCTTCAGCACGGTCACAGGGATATGTTCGCCGGCCTCTGTAAAGACCCGCGTCATCCCGACCTTTTGTGCGATCACTCCGGAGCGCATCGGCGTGCTTCCTGTTCTTTCTGTCCGCTAACGTTCGGACGATCTAAAAATTAGAGCTTGATCTCGACGTCGACACCAGCGGCCAGGTCGAGCTTCATCAAAGCATCGACGGTCTGCGGGGTCGGGTCGACAATGTCGAGAAGGCGCTTGTGCGTGCGCATCTCGAATTGCTCACGGCTCTTCTTGTCCACGTGCGGCGAACGGTTGACGGTGAACTTCTCGATGCGGGTCGGCAGCGGAATAGGTCCGCGAACCTGGGCACCGGTACGTTTCGCCGTGTTCACGATCTCGCGGGTCGACGTATCGAGGATACGATGGTCGAACGCCTTGAGACGGATGCGAATGTTTTGGCCGTTCATTGCCGATGTCTTTCTTTAGTGAGTGGCGAGTAGCGAACAGCGAATGGAAAATCCCATTCGCCACTCGCCATTCCCTATTCGCTTCTTACTCGATGATGCTGGCGACGACGCCGGCGCCGACGGTACGGCCGCCTTCACGGATCGCGAAGCGCAGCTTTTCTTCCATCGCGATCGGCACGATCAGGTGCACTTCCATCGCGATGTTGTCGCCCGGCATCACCATCTCGGTGCCTTCGGGCAGATGCACGACACCGGTCACGTCGGTGGTGCGGAAGTAGAACTGGGGCCGGTAGTTGGTGAAGAACGGGGTGTGACGACCGCCCTCCTCCTTGGTCAGGATGTAGGCCTCAGCCTTGAACTTGGTGTGCGGCTTGACCGAACCCGGCTTGCACAGCACCTGGCCACGCTCGACTTCCTCGCGCTTGGT
>DATCXE010000416.1:0-2057 GCA_036565985.1 Bradyrhizobium sp. | reverse complement strand
ATCAGCGTCTTGAGCACGCGGGAGGCCTCGACGCCGAGCGATTCGGCCGCCTGCAGCCCGATGCTCTCGGCGTCGGGATCGTAGTCGTAGGCGTGCAGGGTGAATTTCACGCCCAGCCTGTCCAGCGTCTGCGTTGCGCGGGTGGTTTTGGACATCGCCGTTCCGTCTTTGCCGAATGTTAATGCGACGAGGGGGCGGGACGGCCCCGCCGCCGTTCACAAATATTACGGGGATTCAATGGGTTGTAGACCGTCCAAGACCCCATAAAGCCGCCTTCTTGCTTGCCTAGATCACCCGCTTCCTTTATCCGGTGGGGCTGCCTTGGATGCGAACGGCCCCGGCCGTTGATTTTGGCTGGACAAGGCTAGCGCATGATCCGGAACAATGGCTACCGGTTTGCCGGGAACTTCATGCTGGGACCAACAGAGTTGCAAGGAATACGTTAGAAATGGCCAATGTTGTCGTCGTCGGCGCCCAGTGGGGCGACGAAGGGAAGGGCAAGATCGTCGACTGGTTGTCGGAGCAGGCCGACATCGTCGTGCGCTTCCAGGGCGGCCACAATGCCGGCCATACGCTTGTCATCAATGGCGAGACCTACAAGCTGGCGCTGCTGCCGTCCGGCGTGCTGCGCCCCTCCAAGCTTGCGGTGATCGGCAACGGTGTCGTGTTCGACCCCCAGGCTTTCCTCGACGAAGTCGAAAAGCTGAAGGGCCAGGGCGTCGCCATCAGCCCGGACAATCTGCGGGTCGCCGAAAACGTCACGCTGATCCTGCCGTTGCACCGCGAGCTTGATGCGTTGCGCGAATCGTCCAACACCGCAACCGCGATCGGCACCACGCGCCGCGGCATCGGGCCTGCCTATGAGGACAAGGTCGGCCGCCGCGCGATTCGCCTGATGGACCTCGCCGACCTCGACACGCTCCCGCACAAGATCGACCGGCTGCTGGCGCATCACAACGCCCTGCGCCGTGGGCTCAATCTGGAAGAGATCGACGGCGGCGGCATGGTGAAGGAACTCACCGCGCTGGCGCCGAAGCTGCTGCCTTACGCCGAGACGGTGTGGCGGCTGCTGGATATCAAGCGCCGTGAGGGCAAGCGCATCCTGTTCGAGGGCGCGCAGGGCGCGCTGCTCGATGTCGACCACGGCACCTATCCCTACGTCACCTCGTCCAACACGGTGGCGGCACAGGCGGCGACCGGCACCGGCATGGGCCCGGGCGCGGTCGGCTATGTGCTCGGCATCTGCAAGGCCTATACGACCCGCGTCGGCCAGGGGCCGTTCCCGACCGAACTGAACAATGAGATCGGCGAGGAAATCGGCCGTCGCGGCAAGGAATTCGGCGTCAATACCGGACGCAAGCGCCGCTGCGGCTGGTTCGATGCCGTGCTGGTCCGGCAGACCGTCCGCACCTGCGGTATCACGGGTCTGGCGCTGACCAAGCTCGACATTCTCGATGGCTTCGACACCATCGAGGTCTGCACCGGCTATATGCTGGACGGCAAGGAAATCGACCATCTGCCGGCGGGCGAGGGCGCCCAGGCCCGGGTGGTGCCGATTTACGAGACCATCGAGGGCTGGAAAGAGCCGACCGCCAACGCCCGTTCATGGGCAGACCTGCCGGCTCAGGCCATTAAATATGTCCGTCGGGTCGAGGAACTGGTGGGTTGTCCGATTGCGTTGCTTTCCACCAGCCCCGAACGCGAGGATACTATCCTGGTTCAAAACCCGTTTGAGGCTTAACGGGATGTTACCGAGGCCAGTATTATTGAAGAGACATGGCTGATTACTACCCGCTGATCGCACGCGCCATCGCCGGCCTGGACCCCAGTGCCCCCGGCGAGAGCCGACGTGCGCTCTACGAGCGGGCCCGCACCGCGCTGATCGCGCAGTTGCGCAGCGTGCAGCCGCCGCTCTCCGAATCCGAAATCACCCGTGAGCGGCTGTCGCTCGAAGAGGCCGTCCGCAAGGTCGAGTCCGAGGCTGCCCAGCGCGCCCGCGAGGCCTCGCGTCCGGGCGGTGGTGCCGCGCCGCGCGGCGGCGACAATTTCCGCCGCGC
>DATCXE010000437.1:0-7670 GCA_036565985.1 Bradyrhizobium sp. | reverse complement strand
GGGCGTGCAGGAACTGATGCAGAAGACGCTGGATTCTTACGGCTCCGGGATCCTGATCACGCAGGTGCAGATGCAGAAGGTCGATCCGCCGGCGCAGGTCATCGATTCGTTCCGCGACGTGCAGGCTGCGCGTGCCGATTTCGAGCGGCTGCAGAACGAGGCCCAGACCTACGCCAACCGCGTCGTCCCCGACGCCCGCGGCCGCGCTGCGCAGATACTGCAGGTCGCGGAAGGCTACCGGGAACAGGCGATCGCCGAGGCCAAAGGCCAGAGCGCGCGCTTCGAGAAAGTATACGATGAGTACAAGAAGGCGCCTGATGTGACGCGGCAGCGACTTTATCTGGAGACGATGGAGCGGATTCTCGGCGGTTCCGAGAAGCTGGTCTATGACGGCGGCAACTCCGCGCAGAGCATCGTGCCATATCTGCCGCTGAGCGAATTGACGCCGCGGCGTCCACCGGCACCGCCCGCCACCAGCCAGCAGCAGCAGGGAGCCACGCGATGAGGTCCCCGGTTGCAGGCGTTGTTGCCCTGATCCTGCTGTTCGCCGTCATCATCGTCGGCTACAGCTCGGTCTTTACGGTCTCGCAGACCGAACAGGTGCTGGTGGTCCGGCTCGGCGAGCCCGTGCGCGTCGTCACCGAACCCGGCCTGAACTTCAAGGCGCCGTTCATCGACACCGTGATCTCGATCGACAAGCGCATTCTCGATCTGGAAAACCCGTCGCAGGAAGTGATCGCCTCGGACCAGAAGCGGCTCGTGGTCGACGCTTTCGCCCGCTATCGCATCAAGAACGCGCTGCGCTTCTATCAGAGCGTCGGTTCGATCCAGGCCGCCAACATCCAGCTCACCACGCTGCTGAACGCGGCGTTGCGCCGCGTGCTGGGCGAGGTCACGTTCATCAACGTGGTTCGTGACGATCGCGAAGCGCTGATGAACCGGATCCGCGACCAGCTCGACCGGGAGGCCGACCAATACGGCATCCAGGTGGTGGATGTGCGTATCCGCCGTGCCGACCTGCCGGAGCAGAACAGCCAGGCGGTCTATCAGCGGATGCAGACCGAGCGGCAGCGCGAGGCCGCCGAGTTCCGCGCCCAGGGCGGCCAGAAGGCCCAGGAAATCCGCTCCAAGGCCGACCGCGAGGCGACCGTCATCGTCGCCGAAGCCAACTCGGCCGCCGAGCAGACCCGCGGCATCGGCGACGCCGAACGCAACCGGCTGTTTGCCGAGGCGTACGGCCGGGATCCAGACTTCTTCGCCTTCTACCGCTCGATGTCGGCCTACGAAACCGGGCTTCGATCCAACGACACCCGTTTCCTGTTGCGGCCCGATTCCGAGTTCTTCCGCTTCTTTGCCAATCCGTCGGGCCATCCGCCGGCAGCGGCGCCGAAGCAGTAGCGCCCCGGCGTCTACATTGCACGTCTTGAGGCGACGCGGGCTCCGCGTCGCCTCCGTCAAATAAAAAGCGCTGATAAGCTGATAAACGGGGGGGTGTCGTCCGATGAGGTCCATAGCGTTTGCCGACTTCCTCATCGGCCTCGGAATCCTGTTCGTACTGGAAGGCCTGATGTTCGCGGCGAGCCCGGCCTGGATGCGTCGGGCCATGAAGAGCGCGCTGGCGACGCCGGACAATATCTTGCGTATCGTCGGTATCGGCTCGGCGGTAGTGGGATTGTTGCTGATCTGGTTCGTTCGGCGGTAGCGCCGGGACCGCGGAAGCGGCGACAAATACCTGTGGCGCCAACGAAATCGTGAGCCGCCGGAAACCAGCTTTTTGCGGAAATGCCTGGCGCAAATGCTTGCGCCTCGGACCCGTTCGGGCGCAGTGTGGAGCGAAATCCTACCCCTTTTGGAGACAAGCCGACATGACCGGTGCCAGACCTGCCTTGACCAGTCGCCTGCGCCTGATGGGGATCGCCATCGCGTTCAGTGCCGCCAGCATGCTGGCGGCGGCGCCGGTCAGCGCGCGCGGGCCGGACGGGATCGCCGACATCGCCGAGAAGGTGATCGACTCCGTCGTCAACATCTCGACCTCGCAGAATGTCGAGGCCAAGGGCGGCGGCAACAGCAGGGAGGCGATGCCACAATTGCCGCCGGGCTCGCCGTTCGAAGAGTTCTTCGACGACTTCTTCAAGAACCGGCGCGGCGGCGGCCCCAAGGACGGCGACAAGAACGGCGAGATGCAGCGCCGCAAGACCAATTCGCTCGGCTCCGGGTTCATCATCGATCCCGCCGGCATCGTCGTCACCAACAATCACGTCATCGCGGACGCCGACGAGATCAACGTGATCATGAACGACGGCACCAAGATCAAGGCCGAACTGGTCGGCGTCGACAAGAAGACCGACATCGCGGTGTTGAAGTTCAAGCCGGTGAAGCCGCTGGTCGCGGTCAAGTTCGGCGATTCCGACAAGCTGCGGCTCGGCGAGTGGGTGATCGCGATCGGCAATCCGTTCAGCCTCGGCGGCTCGGTCACGGCCGGCATCGTGTCGGCGCGCAACCGCGACATCAGCCAGGGACCGTACGACAGCTACATTCAGACCGACGCCTCCATCAACCGCGGCAATTCCGGCGGTCCGCTGTTCAACCTCGAAGGCGAAGTGGTCGGCGTCAACACGCTGATCATCTCGCCGACCGGCGGTTCGATCGGTCTCGGATTCGCGGTGCCGTCGAAGACGGTGTCGCGCGTGGTCGATCAGCTCCAGCAGTTCGGCGAGTTGCGCCGTGGCTGGCTCGGCGTGCGGATCCAGCAGGTCACCGAGGAGATCGCCGAAAGCCTCAGCATCAAGCCCGCCCGCGGCGCGCTGGTCGCCGGCGTCGACGACAAGGGACCGGCGAAGCCGGCCGGAATCGAGCCCGGCGACGTCGTCGTCAAGTTCGACGGCAAGGACGTCAAGGACCCGAAGGATCTGTCGCGCGCCGTAGCCGACACTGCGGTCGGCAAGGAAGTCGAGGTCGTGGTCATCCGCAAGGGCAAGGAGGAGACCCGCAAGGTAACGCTGGGCCGCCTCGAGGATAACGATAAGGTGCAGCAGGCCGCCGCCAAGACCAAGGAAGATCCTCCGGAGAAGCTGGTGACGCAGAAGGCGCTCGGCCTCGATCTCGCCGCGTTGAGCAAGGATCTGCGCACCAGGTTCAAGATCAAGGACAGCGTGAAGGGCGTCGTCATCACCGGCGTCGACAACGCCTCCGATGCCGCCGAAAAGCGTCTCTCGGCCGGCGACGTCATCGTCGAGGTGGCGCAGGAAGCCGTGACCAACGCCGCCGACATCAAGAAGCGCGTCGATCAGCTCAAGAAGGATGGCAAGAAGTCGGTCCTGCTGCTGGTCGCCAACGGCGACGGCGAGTTGCGCTTCGTGGCGCTGAGCGTGCAGTAGGGCGCGTGACACCACGCGTCGGCTGTCATACTCCGCGAAGGCGGAGTATCCAGTACGCCGCAGCCTTTCGGCTCTATCGCTGAAGCCTCTGGAATACTGGATCACCCGCTTTCGCGGGTGATGACATCTGGAGGCTACGCCCCCACAAACTCGTCCCTTCGATACCCCTGCGCATACAACAGCGCGGTGAGGTCGCCGTAATCGATCCGTGCGGCGGCGGCGGCGGCGACTGCGGGCTTGGCGTGATAGGCGACGCCGAGGCCCGCCGCCTCGATCATGCCGAGGTCGTTGGCGCCGTCGCCCGTCACCAGCGTGTCGATTTCGTCGAGATCGAAGGATTCGCGAAGCTCGATCAGCGTCGCGAGCTTGGCGGCGCGGCCGAGGATCGGCTCGGTCACTTCGCCGGTGAACTTGCCGTCGCGTACCTTCAGCTCATTGGCGCGGTTTTCCTGGAAGCCGATCCTGGCGGCGACCGCGTTGGTGAACAGCGTAAAGCCGCCGGAGATCAGGCAGGTCCAGGCGCCGTTCGCGCGCATGGTGGAAACCAGTTCGCGGCCCCCCGGCGTTGTCGTGATGCGCTTTGCCAGCACCTCGTCGACGACGCTTACCGGCATATCCTTCAGCAGCGCAACGCGCTCGCGCAGCGCCGGCTCGAACTCGATTTCGCCGCGCATCGCGCGTTCGGTGATGGCGGAAACATGCGCCTTCAGGCCGGCGAAATCGGCCAGTTCGTCGATGCATTCCTGGCCGATCATGGTGGAATCCATGTCCGCCAGAAAAAGCTTCTTGCGCCGGGCCGCGACAGGCTGCACGACAATGTCGATCGGAAAATCGCCGCGTGCCGCTTGCAGGCGGGTTTCGATCGCCTTGATGTCTTCCGGGCCCCTGACCGGGCTGTCGAAGGGAATGTCGACCGCGACTTCGTCGAACAGCCATTGCGCCGTTCCGGGCGAGGGAAGAATGGCGAGCGCACCGTCGACGATCGTGCTGTCGAGCGCCGGATTGACCGGATTGCAAATGAGGGTAGCGACCAGGGACATGCGGGCCAATTCGCTAGTTTTGGGCAAGGCCGTGCTTATCGCAGGGCCGACCGCCAGCGGCAAGTCGGCGCTGGCGCTGGAGCTTGCCCAAAATGCCGGCGGCGTCGTCATCAACACCGATTCCATGCAGGTCTATCGCGATCTCCGCATCATCACCGCGCGGCCGACGGCGGAGGAAGAAGCGCGCGTGCCGCACCGGCTCTATGGCCATGTCGACGCCTCAGTGAACTACTCGGCCGGCGCCTGGGTGACGGATGCCGGGAAAGTGTTGTCGGAGGTGCGTGCGGAAAAACGCCTGCCGATCTTCGTCGGCGGTTCCGGCCTGTACTTCAAGGCGCTGACGCGTGGCTTGTCCGCGGTGCCGCCGATCCCGGCCGAGGTGCGCGATGCCGTTCGCGCGCGGCTGGAGCACGATGGCGTCGAGGCGCTCCATGCCGAACTGGCGCGGTGGGATCCGGTGTCAGCCGAACGCCTGGAGCCACGCGATCGCACCCGCATCGCGCGCGCGCTGGAGGTGATCGAAGCCACCGGCCGCGCTCTGACCGACTGGCACCGCGAGGGCTTGCCGCCGCTGCTGCCTCGGAGCGAATTCTCTGCGGTGTTCCTCGCGCCGGAGCGCGATCAGCTCTATGCCCGGATCGACGCGCGGTTCGACGCGATGCTGGCCTCAGGCGCGCTCGAAGAGGTCGGGGCGTTGGCCGCGCGCAACCTCGATCCCCTGCTGCCGGCGATGAAGGCCCACGGCGTCCCGGCGCTGATCCGCCACTTGCGCGGCGAGATCACCCGCGATCAGGCTGCCGAAATCGGCCGTGCCGACACCCGCCACTATGCCAAGCGGCAATTCACCTGGTTCCGGCACCAGCTCCCGGAGTTCGAATGGGTGGCGCCGGAAGCGGCAAGGGGGTGGCTGGCTAAGGTCATTCCGGGGCGCGAAGCGAACCCGGAATCTCGAGATTCCCCGGTGCGCAACTCGCGCACCTGAGGTCTGGTCCTTCGGACCATCCCGGAACGACGTCCAAGTCTTGAGACCGCATGCCTGCACGCACGAAATTCGCACTCGCCGAACGCCCGGAACCCCGCTAAGCTGCAAAAATCGCGCTGACGGCGTCCTTCCCTTGACTTCCCGGGACCGGGCGGTATAACCGCGCAACCTTTGGCAAGTTCGAGCCTTCAAATGCGTAATATTATTACCAAATCCCTTATCGTAGTCGTACCCAGGCGCACCGCCGGGGGTGGCTGACGCCATCCCAAATCCAGGCGGTGTGCATGGGGCCTCTCGGGCCCTTTTTTATTTCCCGAAACAGACATCGAAAAAGCCGCTGGCAACAGCGCATCCGGAGCAAGCCAGGAGTACGTCATGACCGACAAGAGCCACGATCCGAACCAGATGACCGGCGCCGCCATGATCGTGCGCGCGCTCATCGATCATGGCGTCCAGCACCTGTTCGGCTATCCCGGCGGCGCAGTGCTCCCGATCTATGACGAGATTTTCCAGCAAAGCGAGGTCGAACACATTCTGGTGCGGCACGAGCAGGGCGCCGGCCACGCCGCCGAAGGCTATGCGCGCTCGACCGGCAAGCCGGGCGTGGTGCTGGTGACCTCGGGTCCCGGCGCCACCAACATGGTGACGCCGCTGACCGATGCGCTGATGGATTCGATTCCGCTGGTCTGCATCACCGGGCAGGTCCCGACGCATCTGATCGGCAACGACGCGTTCCAGGAATGCGACACCGTCGGCATCACGCGACCCTGCACCAAGCACAACTGGCTGGTGCGCGACGTCAATGATCTGGCCAAGGTGCTGCACGAGGCGTTCTATGTCGCGACCTCGGGCCGTCCCGGCCCGGTGCTGGTCGACGTGCCGAAGGACGTGCAGTTCGCCGTCGGCACCTACCATCCACCGCGCAAGTCCGACGTGCACGTTTCCTACACGCCGCGGGTGAAGGGCGACGCGACGCAGATCCGCAAGGCGGTGGCGCTGCTGGCTTCCGCCAGGCGGCCGGTGATCTATTCCGGCGGCGGCGTCATCAACTCCGGCCCCGAGGCCTCGAAGCTGTTGCGCGACCTGGTCGAGGCCACGGGCTTCCCGATCACCTCGACGCTGATGGGCCTCGGCGCCTATCCGGCCAGCGGCAAGAACTGGCTCGGCATGCTGGGCATGCACGGCACCTACGAGGCCAACATGGCGATGCATGATTGCGACGTCATGCTGTGCATCGGCGCGCGCTTCGACGATCGCATCACCGGCCGCGTCGACGCGTTTTCGCCGGGCTCGAAGAAGATCCACATCGACATCGATCCGTCCTCGATCAACAAGAACATCCGCGTCGACGTGCCGATCATCGGCGACGCCGCCAACGTGATGGGCGACCTGCTGCAGGTGTTCAAGGCGGAAGCGAAGAAACCCGACATCAAGGCCTGGTGGCAGGAAATCGCGGTGTGGCGCGCGCGCAATTCGCTCGCCTACAAAAAGAACAACGATATCATCCTGCCGCAATACGCCATCGAGCGGCTATTTGCGGCGACGCGTGGCCGCGACACCTACATCACGACCGAGGTCGGCCAGCACCAGATGTGGGCGGCGCAGTTCTACGGTTTCGAGGAGCCGCACCGCTGGATGACGTCGGGCGGTCTCGGCACGATGGGTTACGGCCTGCCGGCCGCGCTCGGCGTGCAGGTCGCGCATCCGGACAGCCTCGTGATCGACATCGCCGGCGACGCCTCGGTGCAGATGACGATGCAAGAAATGTCGACGGCCGTTCAATACGAACTGCCGATCAAGATATTCATCCTGAACAACCAGTACATGGGCATGGTGCGGCAGTGGCAGCAACTGCTGCACGGCAACCGGCTGTCGCATTCGTATTCCGAAGCGCTGCCGGATTTCGTCAAGCTCGCGGATGCGTTCGGCTGCGTCGGCCTGCAGGCGGTCAAGCCCGGCGATCTCGACGGCGCGCTCAAGGAAATGATCAGCGTCAAGCGCCCGGTGCTGTTCGATTGCCGGGTCGCTGCGCTCGAAAATTGCTTCCCGATGATTCCCTCCGGCAAGGCACATAATGAAATGCTCCTGCCGGTGGAAGCGACCGACGAAGCCACCGCCGCGGCCTTCGCCGGCGGCAAGGCGCTGGTGTGAGGATGCGGGTGTGAGAACGCGGGCCACAAATTCCGCTGTCGTCGCCCGACTTGATCGGGCGATCCAGTACGCCGCGGCATCTCGATTAATCACAACTGTCTCTGGAATACTGGGTCCCCG
>DATCXE010000369.1:0-3439 GCA_036565985.1 Bradyrhizobium sp. | reverse complement strand
CCGCGGCGGCTGCGGTGAACCCGCCACATGGTCGGGCGCAGGAGCCCCCGGAGGCCCGTGAATGACCCTGGACTCCTCAAAGAAATTGCCGCCCATTCGATAGGCCGGCACGAAGCGGATGATGCGGCCGTTGCGGGCGTCGATGACCAGGCGGCCGTCCTCGCCGCCGCGGTCGATCACCGCGATCATGTAGACGAAGCCGCGCAGCCGCGGGATGCCGAGCGGCAAGAAGCCGTTATCGCGCAGCACCGCATAGACCTCCGTCGAGGGCAACAGGCTCGGACCGTAACCGTAACGCGGCCCGGGGATTTCACGCGGGGCCGCGCCGTAGGGCGCGTCAAAGTCCGACACTGCCGCGTAGCGTCCGTTCCCATAGGGCCCCAGCACCTGCGCCTGCGCGCCGGCCGCGAGCAGCACCAGCCCCGCCGCCAAAGATCCCGTGAACAACTTCATTCGCGAATGCTCCTGTAAGCCCCTGTGCCTCCGGCCTCGCCGCGGGAGCGTTTTCGCTCGTTGGCCGGCCGGCCGGGATCGAATCTCCTTGCGAAATCCGGCGGTCCTTGGGCCGGATCGGGGCGCGTTTGCCGCAAATTCCCGGGCCGCGGTTTTTCCCCGCCATGGGCCGCGGAAAAGCATGCGGGCAAGGACTTTCATCCGCTTGTGTGATAGACAAAAATTTGGCATGGTCGGAGTTAGGACAGCATCACTGTCTTAATTGCGGAGTGGTCCCGGCACGGGGATTGCAACGAAACCGTGGTGCCACGAGCTCCAGGGCAGTGCAGGCAAGGCCGTTCCTCAGGGACGTTGAACGGGAAGGCCTGAATTTAAAAAATTGCGGCTCGCGGCGGACGAGCGGTGGCCCTGTGGGTGCCGCAAGGGCCCAAGGTGCGCCGACGATGCGGTGAGGCCCTTAGCCTGATTGAGAGGAATGCGATGAGGTCGGAATTCGAGCGCGAGAATATCGTGACAGGAGTGCTGTCGGCGACCGCGGCTACGAAACCGGCCGACGCGTCGCCTGAAGATTCCCCGCGCGAGCACAATTGGCGTCCGAAGGCCGAGGGCCTTTACGACCCGAGCCTGGAGAAGGATTCCTGCGGCGTCGGCTTCATCGCCAACATCAAGGGCAGGAAGTCGCATCAGATCGTCTCCGACGCGATCAACATCCTCTGCAACCTCGAACATCGCGGCGCGGTCGGCGCCGATCCGCGCGCGGGCGACGGCGCCGGCATTCTCGTGCAGATTCCGCACGCCTTCTTTTCGCGCAAGGCCGGCGAGATCGGCTTCCGGTTGCCGGAGCCCGGCCACTACGCCATCGGTGCGCTGTTCATGCCAAAGGAAACGGCGTGGCGGAAGGTGATCCAGAGCATCATCGCCGAACAGATCAAGGAGGAAGGCCTGTTGCTGCTCGGCTGGCGCGACGTGCCGACCGACAATTCCTCGCTCGGCGAAACCGTCAAGCCGACCGAGCCCGCCAACATGCAGGTGTTCATCGGCCGCAACGGCACGGCGAAGACCGAAGAGGAGTTCGAGCGCAGGCTCTACATCCTGCGCAAGTCGATCTCGCAGGCGATCTACCAGCGCCGCGACCGCGGCATGGCCGGCTATTACCCGGTCTCGCTGTCGTGCCGCACCGTGATCTACAAGGGTATGTTCCTCGCCGACCAGCTCGGGAAGTACTACCCCGACCTGCACGAGCCGGATTTCGAAAGCGCGCTGGCGCTGGTGCATCAGCGCTTCTCGACCAACACCTTCCCGGCCTGGTCGCTGGCGCATCCCTACCGCATGATCGCCCACAACGGCGAAATCAACACGCTGCGCGGCAACGTCAACTGGATGGCCGCGCGGCAGGCCTCGGTGCAATCAGAGCTTTACGGCAAGGACATCAGCCGGCTGTGGCCGATCTCCTACGAAGGCCAGAGCGACACCGCCTGCTTCGACAACGCGCTCGAATTCCTGGTGCAGGGCGGCTACTCGCTGCCGCACGCGGTCATGATGATGATTCCGGAAGCGTGGGCCGGCAACCCGCTGATGGATGAACAGCGCCGCGCCTTCTACGAATATCACGCCGCACTGATGGAGCCGTGGGACGGCCCGGCCGCGATCGCCTTTACCGACGGCCGCCAGATCGGCGCCACGCTCGACCGCAACGGGCTTCGTCCGGCGCGCTATCTCGTCACCAGGGACGACCGCATCGTGATGGCGTCCGAAATGGGCGTGCTGAAGATCCCCGAGGACCAGATCGTCACCAAGTGGCGGCTGCAGCCCGGCAAGATGCTGCTGGTCGACCTCGAGCAGGGACGGCTGATTCCCGACGACGAGATCAAGGCTGATCTGGCCAAGAGCCATCCCTACAGCGACTGGCTGCATCGCACCCAGCTCGTGCTGGAGGAATTGCCCGACGCGCCCACCAAGGGCATGCGCTCCAACCTGCCGCTGCTCGACCGGCAGCAGGCGTTCGGCTATTCGCAGGAAGACCTCACGATCCTGATGACGCCGATGGCGGCCACCGGCGAGGAAGCCGCGGGCTCGATGGGCAACGACACGCCGATCTCGGCGCTGTCGGACCGGCCGAAGCCGCTCTTCACCTACTTCAAGCAGAACTTCGCGCAGGTGACGAACCCGCCGATCGATCCGATCCGCGAAGAACTGGTGATGAGCCTGATGTCGATCATCGGGCCGCGGCCGAACCTGTTCGATCTCGAAGGCCTGTCGCACACCAAGCGTCTCGAAGTGCGCCAGCCGATCCTGACCGATGCGGACCTCGAGAAGATCCGCTCGATCGAGGAAATCGGCGACAGCCACTTCAAGTCACGCACCCTCGACGCCACTTGGCCGGCGGAGCACGGCGCCGCCGGCCTGAAGGACACGCTCGACACGCTGTGCGTGCGCGCCGAAGCGGCCGTGCGTGAGGGCATCAACATCATCATCCTCTCCGATCGCCGCGCAGGGCCGGAGAACATTCCGATGCCGTCGCTGCTCGCCTGCGCGGCGGTACATCATCACCTTATCCGTCAGGGCCTGCGCACCTCGGTCGGACTGGTGGTCGAATCGGGCGAACCTCGGGAGGTCCATCACTTTTGCTGCCTGGCCGGCTACGGCGCCGAGGCGATCAATCCCTATCTCGCGTTCGAGACGCTGCGGGCGATGCGGGAGAATCTGCCGCAAAAGCTCGACGATAAGGAGATCGTCAAGCGCTACATCAAGTCGATCGACAAGGGCATTCTCAAGGTGATGTCCAAGATGGGCATCTCCACCTATCAGTCCTATTGCGGCGCGCAGATTTTCGACGCGGTCGGGCTCAAGTCCGAGTTCGCCGCCGAGTATTTCACCGGCACCGCGACCCGCATCGAGGGAGTGGCGCTTGGCGAGATCGCCGAGGAGACGGTGCGGCGGCACCGCGGCGCCTTCGGCGACGCGCCGATCTATCGCGATGCCCTCG
>DATCXE010000360.1:0-2320 GCA_036565985.1 Bradyrhizobium sp. | reverse complement strand
AATTACCCCTCGCTGACGGTGTATGAGAACATCGCTTCGCCGTTGCGGGTGCAGGGCAGGCCGCGCGAGGAAATCGACCGGCGCGTCCAGGAAGCCGCAAAGCTGCTCCGGCTCGAGCCGTTTCTGAAACGCACGCCGCTGCAATTGTCCGGCGGCCAGCAGCAGCGCACCGCGATTGCGCGCGCGCTGGTCAAGGGCGCCGACCTGGTGCTGCTGGACGAGCCGCTCGCCAATCTCGACTACAAGCTCCGCGAGGAACTGCGCGCCGAGCTGCCGCGCATCTTCGAGGCCTCGGGCGCGATCTTCGTCTATGCCACGACCGAACCTTCGGAGGCGCTATTACTCGGCGGCGACACCGTGTGCATGTGGGAAGGCGAGGTGCTTCAGGCCGGCAATACACCGAAGGTCTATCGTCAGCCCGGCACGCTGCGGGTGGCGCAGGTGTTCTCCGATCCGCCGCTCAACATTGTTGAAGTCGAGAAGAAGAACGGCTTTGTGCAATATGCCGGTGGCATCCAGGCGCCGGCCACCGGGCTTTACGCATCGCTTGCCGACGGTCCCTATCGGGTCGGCTTCCGCGCTCACCAGCTCGAAGTGGCAAACGGCATCGCCGGCCGCCATGCCTTCCACGCCACCGTCACGGTGACCGAAATCACCGGTTCGGAAAGTTTCGTGCATCTCAGCCGTGACGCCTCCAACTGGGTCGCCGTGCTGCAGGGCGTGCATGAATACGAGCCCGGCCATCTGCTCGATGCCGTGCTCGATCCCCATAATCTATTCGTGTTCGACGAAGCCGACCGCCTGGTGGCGGCGCCGGACATGGCGTCTTCAGGCGGTGCGCACAGCGGTTCGCGTGACGCCTCAAGAAACAGAAGCATGTGAGAGAGATGCGACATGGCCCGCATTGACCTCGTCGATCTCGCGCACTCCTACGGCGGCAATGACGCTGCCCCCGAATCGTTTGCGCTGAAGCCGGTGACGATGACGTGGCGGCAGGGCGGCGCCTATGCGCTGCTCGGGCCTTCCGGCTGCGGCAAGACCACGCTTTTGAATCTCATTTCCGGGATCGTCACGCCGTCGCGCGGAAAAATCCTGTTCGACGGCGCCGACATCACACCGCTGTCAACCCGAGAGCGCAACATCGCGCAGGTGTTCCAGTTCCCGGTGATCTACGACACCATGACGGTGGGGGAGAACCTCGCATTTCCCTTGAAGAACCGCGGCGTGCCGAGAGCGGAAGTCGATGCGCGGGTGAGGGAAATCGCGGAACTGCTCGATCTCACGCCCTGGCTCCGCCGAAAGGCGACGCGGCTGACGGCCGACGCCAAGCAGAAGATTTCGCTTGGCCGCGGTCTCGTCCGTTCCGACGTCGCCGCGGTTCTGTTCGACGAGCCGCTGACGGTGATCGATCCCGAGCTGAAATGGCAGCTGCGCTCGAAGCTGAAGGCGCTGCATCGGGAACTCGATCTCACGATGATCTACGTCACCCATGACCAGACCGAGGCGCTGACCTTTGCCGACACCGTCGTCGTCATGCATGACGGCCGCGTGGTGCAGAGCGGCACGCCGGCGGAACTGTTCGACAAGCCCGAGCATACGTTCGTCGGATATTTCATCGGTTCGCCCGGCATGAACATCGTGCCGGCCAAGGTGAGCGGACACGAGGCTCGCATCGATGGCCACGTCATCGGCCTGCATCGCAATTACGGCGTGCTGCCGGCGGGCGCGAACATCGAGATCGGCGTGCGGCCGGAATTCGTCAACGTCGCGGCTCCCGCGTCCGGCCTGCTGTCGGCCACCATCGAGCGCATCGACGACCTCGGCCGTGTCCGCTTCGCCCGCGTGCGCATTGGCGATGCGAAGTTCGCCGCCCGCGTGCCGCCGGGGTTTTCCGTATCCGACGGCTCGGTCGGGCTCGTGTTCGATCCCGCGCATGTTCACGTCTATGCCGACAGCCGTCTGGTCGAGGGGGTTGCCTGATGGACAAGACCATCAACCAGAAAGCCTGGTTCCTGGTGCTGCCCGTGTTCCTGGTGGTCGCGTTCTCCGCGATCCTGCCGCTGATGACCGTCGTGAACTATTCGATGCAGGACACCTTCGGCAACAACCAGTTCTTCTGGAACGGCGTCGGCTGGTTCAAGGAACTGCTGGATCCGTCGACCGATCTGGGCGGGCGCTTCCTGGCTTCGCTCGGCCGCAATCTGCTGTTCTCGGCCATCATCCTTGCGATCGAGGTGCCGCTCGGGATCGTGGTGGCGCTGTCGATGCCGCGTGACGGCTGGACGGTTGCCGTATGCCTCGTCATCCTGGCGTTGCCGCT
>DATCXE010000359.1:0-9211 GCA_036565985.1 Bradyrhizobium sp. | reverse complement strand
CATCGACGAGATCGCGTCCGTTACGGTGCAGGGTTCGGCGCTGCTGCTGGCGCGCGGCGACCGCCCGGTTCGCAACGAGCGCGATGCACGCGTCAGCATCCATCATTGCGCTGCCTGCGCGCTGCTGCTGGGCAAGGCCGGTGTTCCCGAGTTCGAAGACGCGACCGTATTCCGGACGGACATCGTGTCGTTGCGCGAGAAGGTCAGGGCGGTGCTCGACGCTTCGCTTGCCGATGGCGCCGCACGCGTCACGATCCAGCTGACCTCGGGAGAGACCTTCGGCGAGATCGTGATCGCTGCAAAGGGCAGTCTTGCCGACCCGTTATCGGATCGCGATATCGAAGCGAAACTGCGCGAATGCGCGCGGCTGGGTGGAAGCGGTTGGGATATAGATCGCATCATCGACAATGTCTGGCGTCTCGATACGCTTGCTGACGTCTCTGGCTTGATGAGGGCGCATGGTTGAGCCAAGCTGCCTTGAGAAACCGTACTCAACCAACGAAAGGAACCAATGATGACTGAGTTGTTCGACAAGGGATTGAAGGTCCGCAAGGAAGTGCTCGGTGAAGACTACGTCAACAAATCCATCGCGGGCGCCGACGAGTTCACCCGGACGATGGCAGAGTGGTCGACCGAATTTTGCTGGGGCGCGTTGTGGACGCGGCCAGGACTCGACCGTCGCACCCGCAGCATCGTCAATCTGGCAATGCTCGGAGCGCTGGGGCGTCCGCATGAATTGAAGCTTCACGTCAAGGGCGCGCTGAAGAACGGGGTCACCAAGGACGAGATCAAGGAGATACTGCTTCAGGTCGGCGTTTACTGCGGCATTCCCTCGGGAATCGACGCATTCCGCAACGCGCGCGAGGCGTTCAACGAAGTCGAAGCGAAGTGATGAGCCGCCAGCGTACTTGGGGATAGCATGGCCGAGCCGGAGTACGAACTCTTTGCCATCCGCTATGCCACGCGCGAGGCGTGGCGCAGCGAGCACTTTATCGGCGGCGATCCGCACGATGGCCCGATGCCCATGGATTATTTCATGTGGGTGGCAAGGGGTGGTGGTCGTACGTTCGTCGTCGATACCGGATTCAACGCGGAGGTATCAAGGAAGCGAAAGCGGACCTTCTTGCGTTGTCCGGTGGAGACGCTCGGTGCGCTCGACATCGATGCGAACGAGGTCGAGGATGTCATCCTCACGCATCTGCATTACGACCATGTCGGAAATTTCGATCGGTTTCCCAAAGCGCGATTTCATCTGCAGGAGCGCGAACTGGCCTATGCCACCGGGCGCTTCATGCGATATCCGAGGTTGTCGCATTCGTTCGAGGTCGAGGATGTCTGCGGGATCGTGCGGCTGAACTATGCGCGCCGGATCCTGTTCTACGATGGCGATGCCGAACTTGCGCCTGGCCTTACGATACACGCGGCCGGCGGCCATTCGGCCGGGCTGCAGTTCGTTCGCGTCCGAACCCGCCGGGGATTTGTCGTGCTCGCCTCCGATGTCAGCCATTTTTACGAGAACATGGCCAGCGAGCGGCCGTTTACGACCTCCTTCCATATCGGCGAAATGCTGGAGGGCTTCGACAAGCTGCGGGCGCTTGCGCCGGACGAGAGCCATATCGTGCCGGGGCACGATCCGCTCGTCATGAAGCTCTATCCCGCTCCGAGCCCGCAACTCGAAGGCATCGCCGTGCGCCTCGATGTGCCGCCATCCGGCGCCGCGCCCGTTCGCGCTGATTTTGGGGCGGGGCATTAGACGGACATGCTTGTCGTGCGCCTATTTCTCGGTCGCCTCCTTTAGAATTGGCATCAGTCGCGCGGTTTCGCTCTTGACTAGATGGGCGAGGGCCTTTGGTCCGCGCCGCTCCGGCTCCACGGGATCGGCGCCGAGCTCGGCCAACCGCTTCTGAACGGCCTCCTCGTTGAGCCCTTTGTTGAGGGCGTCCGAGAGCTTGTCGACCACCGCCTGCGGCGTTCCACTCGGCACAAATACCGCATAAAACGGAGCAATGTCGAATTCGGGCAAGCCCTGCTCGTGGGAAGTCGGCACATCGGGCAGCAGTGGGCTGCGTTTTTTGGCGGCGATCGCCAGCGCCTTGACGTTGCCTGCTCGCACCTGGCTCAATGTTCCGAGCACGGGATCACATTCATAGTCGACCTGGCCTCCCAGCATCGCGTTCAACACCGGGGCTGTGCCGGTGAATGGAATCATCGTCGGTTTGATGCCGATCGCGGCGTGAAGAAGCAGACAACCGATATAGGACACCGAACCGAGCCCGGCGTGCCCGACATTGAGCTTGTCCGGATTGGATTTCGCGTAAGCGACGAATTCCTTGAAGTTGTTGGCAGGAAAATCTTTGCGGACGACCAGCAATTCCGGATATTCGGCCGTCAGTCCAATCGGTTCGAAGTCCTTTTGCGGATCGTAGCCCAGGTTCGGATAGAACGCCGGCGCCAGCGCGTTGGTGCCGAGGTGGCCGGACAGGATCGTGTATCCGTCGGCCGCGGCGCGGGCGGCACGAAGCGCTCCAATCGTACCGCCGCCACCCGCGACATTCTCCACCACAAATCGCTGGCCCAGGTAGCGGCTGAAGATGTCGGCAACGAGCCTGCCGGTAATATCCGCGGGCCCGCCGGCCGCGAAAGGAACGATGACCGTGGCTGTTCTTGCGGGATAGTCTTGGGCCTGTGCGCTACCCAATCCCGCCAACGCCAGAACGGCGGCCGCCATCAGTCGCTTTGCCATCTTTGCCTCCCCAAACTCATCATTGTTTTGTGGGCATGACCATATGCCGGTTTCGCCGGCAGGCAACTGATAAGGAAATGACGCAAATGGAGTCAGGTACCGAACGGCAATAAAAGCGCCGCGACGCCCGCGCATCGGGTGTCACCTACGGCCGCCTCTCCATTGCCGGTTCACAACCAGAGCACCTTGCGGCGCAGGTCGAGATCGTCTCGCAGGGCTTTTGAAGGTCCTTGATGGACCACGCGCCCGCGCTCCAGCGCCACGGTGGTGTCGGACAGGGCCAGCGCGAGATCGAGATGGTGATCGACGATGACGATGGCGATCTCCTTTCGCAGCCGGTCAAACGTCTCGAACAACTGCTCCACGACCGCAGGTGCGAGGCCCTCGAACGGCTCGTCGAGCAGGAGAACCCGGACGTCGCCGGACAGCGCACGCGCCACGGCAACCATCTGCTGTTCGCCGCCGGAGAGGTAATCTGCCGGGCTGTTGAGGCGCTCGCGAATTCGGGGGAAATATTCGTAGATGCGTTCGCGCGTCCAATGCACGCCATTGCCGGTTTGCCGCTTCAGGCCGCCAAGCTCGAGGTTCTGTTCGACGCTCATGCCGGCAAACAATCCACGGCCCTGCGGCACATAACCGATACCCAGGCGGGCGTTCTGGGCGGACGAATGGCCTATCAATTCAGCATCGGCCAGCTTGATTGATCCGTTCGAGGCCGGCGCAATCCCGACCAGTGTCTTGAGCAGCGTTGACTTGCCGGCGCCGTTGCGGCCGAGCAAGGCGATGATCTCGTTCTCGTGCAGCGTGAACGTCACGTCGTTGAGGATATGGCTTTTGCCATAGAACGTATCGACCTTGGCGACGGTCAGTAGCGGCTTTGCGCCGGCGGCGGTTTCGCGCGGGCGGGCGGCGACTGCCGAGGCGCCTGAGCCGATATAGACTTCCTGGACCTTCTTGCTCGCACGGGCATCGTCCACCGTGCCGTCGAGCAGCACGCGGCCTTCGTTCATGACGGTGACGTGGTCGGCGAGTTGAAACACCCGGTCGATGTCGTGCTCGACCAGCAATACCGGTAAATCGGACGAGATGCGCTTGATGATGGCGCCGATACGCTCGCGCTCTGCAGCGGCGAGGCCCGCGAGCGGCTCGTCCAGCAGCAGGATTCGCGGCGCCGTCGCCAGCGCCACGCCCATATCAAGCAGGCGCTGTCCGCCATAGGACAACATGCCGGCTTCGGCCTTTTCGATGCCGGCGAGGCCGAGATAGCGGATCGTGGCATCGGTCTCGGTATTGATAGCCTCGATCGACAGTGCGTTGGTCAGCGGATCGAAGCGGCGCGGATGCCGTGCCTGCACGGCCAGACGAATGTTCTCGCCGACGCTGAGCGCCGGAAACAGATTGGTGATCTGGAACGACCGGCCGATGCCGGCGGTAGCGATTTCTTCCGGCGCATGACCGGCAATCGGCCGGCCGAGAAGCGATACGGTGCCCTGGTCGGGCCGATACATACCCGACAGCAGGTTGAAGGCCGTGGTTTTGCCGGCACCGTTGGGCCCGATGAGCGCATGCAGGGATCGGTCGGTGATCGAGATATCGACATCCTGCACGGCCTTGATACCACCAAAGCTCTTGACCATGTGGTGTGCCGCGAGCACGGGTCCCTCGATGTGCGAACGCGGGCGCAGGAAGTCCGGCAGCGGCAGCACTTCGATACGGCGCGCCGACATCGCCGCATCTTCGACCACCTTCCTGCGGAAGGGCGCCAGCAATCGTTCGCCGACACCGACAAGGCCGGTTGGCGAAAACACGATGAAGGCAACGAACACAAGGCCAAACCAGAACAACCAGTTTTCGGTGTATATCCCCAAAAATTCGCGGAACAGGATGAAGAACAGCGCACCCAGCGCCGGCCCCAGAAAACTCCGCATGCCGCCGATCACGACCATGGCCAGCAGATCGCCGGAAAACGCCACCGAAATCGGATCGGCCGAGGTCATGCGATTCTGGAACAACAGAAGAATGCCGGCAAGACCGGTGATCCCGGCCGACAACACGAAGGCTGCGAGCTTGTAGCGGTTGGTTGGATAGCCGAGGAAGCGTGCCCGCTGTTCGTTCTCGCGAATGGCGACCAGCACGCTGCCGACGGTCGAGTTATGAAATCGCCACAGCAGGATCAGGACCAGGAACGCGATCGCGGCCACGAACCAGTAATAGTTGGTCGAGGATTCAAGGTTGAAACCGAACAGCGTCGGGCGGGTGATGCCGCCGAGGCCGTTCTCGCCGCCGGTGACATCGGTCCATCGGAACGACACCGCATACAGCATCGCCGACAGCGCCAATGTCAGCAGCGAGAAATAGACGCCGCGTCGCCGCAGGATCAGGAATCCGAATGCGGTGGCGATGATTGCCACGAGCACGACGGCTGTGATCGTCGGACCGAAAAACGAACCTTGCATCCAGTTGCGTTGCAAAAGCGCCGCCGCATAGGCGGCCAGGCCGAACCAGGCGCCGTGGCCGAACGACACCAGGCCGGTATGGCCGACCAGAATGTTGAGCGCCATGCAGGCGGTGGCAAAGATCACGACTTCGGACGCCGACGTCATGGTCAGGCCGAGCGCCAGCAGCAGGTAGGGCAGGGCCAACAGTCCGGCGGCCGCGATCAGCAACGGGATGGGCAGGCGTTTCCACATCGCTGGCGTCTCACTCGAACCGGGTGATGCGTTCGCCGAACAGCCCGCGCGGCCGGAACAGCAACACAAGCAGCATCAGCAGATAGATCGCCGCGGTGGAGGCCGCGGAATAGCCGATGCCGATCATGACGCCCTTGACCAGGCCGACGAGCAGCGCGGCAGCAACGACGCCCCAGAATGAACCAAGGCCGCCGATCACGACCACGACAAAGGCCGGCGTGATGATCTCCTGGCCCATCGCGGGATGAATTGAGTATATCGGGGCCAGCAGGACGCCGGCGAGGCCGGCAAGCCCGATGCCCAGCGCCGCCACGGCGGACATATAGGGCTGCAATGAGATGCCGAGCGCACCGACCATGTCGGGGTTCTGGACGCCGGCGCGGACAACACGTCCGAACGACGTCTTGTTCAGCAGCAGCCACAGGCCGGCAATGCAGGTGGCCGCGATGCCAAGCAGTACCACGCGATAGAACGAATAGATGAAGCTGCCGACGGCGACCTGCCCGCGCAGCCACGGCGGTATCGAGAATGACAATGGCGGCGCACCGAAAATCATGCGAAGCACCTGCTCGGCGACCATCGCAAGCCCGAATGTCATCAGCAGCGAAAGGATCGGATCGGCGCGGTAGAAGCGCCTGAAGAGCGTGCGTTCGATGACCATACCCAGCAGCGCGACCGCGACGGGGGCCGCGACGAACGATCCGCCAAACCCGATATAGGGCGACAGCACCAGGGTGAGATAGGCGCCGATGGCATAGAACGCGCCGTGCGCCAGATTGACGATGCCCCCCAGCGAGAAGATCAGCGACAAGCCGAGTGCGATCAGGAGATAGTAGACGCCGTCAAGCAACCCGTTGAGGATTTGCTGGGCCAACAGCATGGTAGACATGTTTCGTTCCCGCTGCTGGACCGATCAGCAGCCCTGCAAGACGAATCAATGGGATCGCGAAGCTGCGGTGTCTCTCCGGGATCCGGAGAGACACCGAACATCAGTCAGCTCGGGAACGTGCAGCTGTTTTCTTCCTTGGTCGCTGCGATCACTTCGAGGTCTTCGCCCGGGCCCGGTACCGGCGGACTTGAGGCGAAGATATCCCACTGGTTCTTGACCTTGTCCGCAGGCAATGCCGTGACCGCGTACATCTCGTGCATCAATTGATGATCCGAGCCGCGGAAGTATCCCTGCCGCGTCTTGAGAACGTCGAACTTCGCACCTTTCTCGAAGTGTTCGATGATCCTTGGCGATTCCGCGGATTTCAACTCGTTGACGGCCTGCGCCACGATCTTGGTCGCAACGTAATCGCCCCAGGCCTGGTTCTCGGGCGGCTTGTTGTATTTCTTGGTGAAGGCGCCGACGAATGCCTTGGTGCCGGGCGTGTCGATCAGATGATGCCAGACCACGGGCCAGGTGCCGACGAAGTTGCCCTTTCCGGCGGCCCACGCCAGCGCTGTATCAAAGCCGAAGCCTCCGACGGGGAAAGTCAGGCCAAACTCAGCATACTGCTTGAGGAAGTTGGTAATCTGGTTACCGGCGAGGTTGATCACGACGAGGTCGGGCTTGGCCTCGCGGATCTTCAGGAGATAGGCAGAGAAGTCGGTGGCGTCGGTCGGCACCAGATCGTCGCCGGCAAAATTGCCGCCATTGGCTTCCATGAATCTTTTTGAAACCTTCAACAAGTCATGTCCGAACGCGTAGTCCGCGGTCAGGGAGTACCATTTCTTTCCCTTGACAAGGCCGTCACGCAGGAACGAACGGCCGACGGTCTTCACGTACATGGAGTTCTGCGACTCGACATGAAACATATAGCGTTGGCAATCCTTGCCGCGCAGTGCGTCCGAATTGCCACCGGTGTTGATGAACAGCGTCTTGTTTCGCGAGGCGACTTGCGCAATCGTCAGGCATGAGGCCGAGGAAATTTCGCCGATGATGCAGGCGACCTTGTCGCGTTCGATCATCCGCTCGGCCTTGGTGGATGCGGTCTGCGGGTTGACGGAATCTTCTTTGAGAAGCTCGACCTTCTTGCCCATCATGCCGCCTGAAGCGTTGATTTCCTCCACCGCAAGATCGATCGCCATCACGGCGTACTCGCCGAGCGGTCCGAGAAAGCCCGTTCGGGGTGTCAAGTGACCGATGCGAATGACGTCGGCGGTCTGGGCGCGCAGAATCGCAGGCGCGGAAATTCCCGACACGAGGGCTATACCACCGGCCGTCTTGAGCAGGCTACGGCGCGTGAGTTGGTCTTTGCTGGACATGAATCTTCGTCTCCCTGACAGGGCCGCTCGAGCGGCTGTTTTTCTTTTCGGCGAACGACGAACCCTGGTTCCGTGCCGTGATCCCTAATCGCGGTCAGAGTTGCAAAGGACAGGGCTGATGTCGAGTCTTTCTCTTGGCGCTCGGCTATTCCGGATAAAGGGTACCTCAACCTCAAGGTGGAGCAGGCCGTCGTAGTCAGAACGATCCGTCACAACCCGGTCGAACGGCTGAAACCATCCGGCGAGCCGCTCGTACCATAGGGATGGCTGGCAACCGGAAGTTCTCGATCATGAAGGATACGTCACACGTGGATCGCCCGAGCAATCAAATCAGGGAGCTTCGGCTTTCCGCTGGCGACGAACGGGACGAGCTATTGCGTAAGGCACGGCAGGACGAGATCGCACGGCGCTCGATCGAGTGGGTAACCGCTTCGGATCAGGATTTGCCGTCTAACGATGTATTCCGATCCGGAGACACAGGTGACACCGGAAATGATGCGACACGGCGCAGCTGCGGCGAGTTGAGGGGGTCACTCGCTCATGGCAGATCTGATACAGTCTCCTAGCTGGTCGACGGATTGGACGACGCGTTGTGCGCCGGCCGCCAGTAGTCGCTCTGTCCGATGGTATCCCCAGCCGACACCGATCGACCGCAATTGTGCCGCCCGGGCCATCTCCATGTCGAAGGTGGTGTCGCCGATGAATATCGCGTTCCCGGGTGTCACCCCTGTAGCTGCAAGCGCCTGAAGCAGCATCGCTGGATGCGGCTTGGAGGGCGCCGTGTCCGCCGCTTGAATGGTCCTGAAAAAGCCTGTCCATCGCAGCTCTTCCAGCGCCGGAGCGATCGTATCGGTTCTGTGGCCGGTGGCGAGCCCCAGAACGGTGTCCGAAGCAGAACTCAGCTCGGACAGGAGGTCGCCAGCTCCGTCAAATGGTTTTTCGGCAAATGCGGAATCTGCTCTCAGTTGCGGCAGCAAGCGATCATAGGCCTTGACCATTTCGCGTATGGGGGCCGTCGGGCCGGCGAGTTGGGTCAAGATGACATCGAGCGACTTTCCGATCAATTCAAGACTTTCGGTCGGCGACGGGGCAGGCAACTGGAATTCCGAGAATACGATTCGGTGGCTCTCCAGGATGAGCGCGCGGCTGTCGACCAGCGTGCCGTCGAAATCGAATATGATCAGCTTCAAGGGCTCTCTCTCAAAGATGCTATGTGGTCTCGCGTCTATCGATGAAGGCACGAATAAATCCGGACCAGTTCGCGCGTCTGCACCGGAACGGCGAGTTCTGCATCCCTGTTCCTTGCTGCCGTTTCGCAGGAAAGCCAGAAGTAATTTCCGGTGGGATCGATAACCAGCCGATTTGGCGAAAAATTCGAGAGAATGACCGACAGATAAGGGATGGTCGAAAACCACGACAGGGGGGCGAGAGCAGGCGAAATCCGCTCGGCCGAGACGAAGCGCGGATTGCCTAGCGCAGGGTCGGACTCGGTACTCATCGCCAGCTCCGCAATCGCGTTGCGGTAATT
>DATCXE010000358.1:0-3414 GCA_036565985.1 Bradyrhizobium sp. | reverse complement strand
GCGTTGCCGCCAGCGCGCCGACCACCATGCCGACGCCATACATCCCGAGCGTCAATCCGACGTCGGCGGCGGACAGGCCGAGATGGCGCACGGCGTAGGGCACGAACACGGCGAGCAGCAGGAACGAAGCCGTGTTGAAATGGATTGCTTCGCTATGCTCGCAATGACGGCTCTCTCGATCGGTGCATGAACCGCTCGGTGCCCAACTGTTCCGGTCTGCATTTGCCAACACGCGACGCCGCGTCTAGAATGGACGCACGATGATGATGCGCACCCTCCATATCGCTTCGGTCTTCTTCCTCAGCCGCTGACGGCGCCGCCGTCACACGACTGGAAGACGAATTTGCGGACGGCCACGCAGCCGGAAGCATTCCCTGGACCGAAACAGCCCAACTGATCCTGCCTCGAGCGGGCAAAACGTTGTTGGCAATCGATATGAGGATATTCATGCCTACCCATGAACGCGAACCTGCGCTCGCCCTTGGCGACGCCGGGATACGGCAATTCATTGAAGACGGATTTGTCCGCCTCGACCGGGCTTTTCCGAAAGCGTTAGCCGAAGAAGGCCGCGCCATCCTGTGGCGCGATCTGCCCTGTGATCCCGGTGATCCGGCGACGTGGACGCGTCCGGTGATCCGACTGGGTTACTACGGCGACGAGCCGTTCAAGCGGGCGGTCAACACCCCCGTGCTCCACGCGGCTTTCGACCAACTCGTCGGAAAGCGGCGCTGGTACCCGCGCGCCGATCTCGGGACCTTTCCCGTGCGGTTTCCGAGCCCGGACGATCCCGGTGATGCCGGCTGGCACATCGATGTCAGCTTTCCCGCCGAAACCAGCGATCCGAACGAGAATCAGAACTTTTCGTCATGGCGGGCCAACGTCACATCGCGCGGTCGTGCGTTGCTGATGCTGTTCCTGTTCTCGGACATCGGAGAGCGTGATGCGCCGACCCGGATCAAGGTGGGATCGCACCGGGACATCGCTCGGCTTCTCGAGCCCGCGGGCGAGGCCGGTGCGTCACACTGGACGCCGGACGAATTGGCAACCGCGCTGAAACGGCCGGAGGCGCTGGCCGCCGGTGAAGCCGGCACCGTCTATCTCTGCCATCCCTTCCTGCTGCATGCCGCCCAGATGCATCATGGCGCGACGCCACGGTTCATGGCGCAACCGCCGCTCCATCCGGCCGAGCCGTTCAGGCTCGACCGCGAGGACGGAAGCTATTCGCCGGTGGAAATCGCCATCCGGCTGGCGTTGCAGGAGGGCCGCGGTTGATGTTGCCGCCGCCCGGATCGGAATTTGCCGGTTCGGGCGGCGCTTCCTAACGCCGGCTCGCCGACCATGTCCGGCTGCCGCACCAGCGCGACGGCTGGCGAAACCCAGATCACCAGCGCCTGTGCGCCGAAGATCGCCACCGCCAGATAGAGACAGGCCTCGGCGCTGTAGAGTCCGCCGACGATGGCGCCGAGCGCTGAGCCGAGCGGCCGCGCGCCGTAGCTCATGATGTTGATGGCGGAAACACGTCCGAGCAGCGACGGCGGCGTTACCGACTGCCGCAGTGTCGTGGTCGAGATCACCCACAGGATTGGGCCGACGCCGAGCAGGAAAAAGCTCAGGCCCGCAAGCCACGGCAAAGGTGCGATCGTCGTCAGCGCCATCACGGCCGCGGCGACGAAGCCGGTGACGGGGCCAAGCCCGATCACGGTGCCGAAGGCGAGCCGCTGCATCACTCGCGTTGCCGCCAGCGCGCCGACCACCATGCCGACGCCATACATGCCGAGCGTCACTCCGACGCCGGCGGCGGACAGGCCGAGATGGCGCACGGCGTAAGGCACGAACACGGCGAGCAGCAGGAACGAGGCCGTATTGAAGATGAACTGGGTAATGAAGACCGGCCGCAGCAGTGGATGATGCAGCACGAACGCGGCGCCTTCCTTGATGTCCTGCAGCGGATGACGCCGCGGCGCGGGGGCGCGCGCCGGCTCATAGATGCCCGACAGCAGCACGACCGCGATCACGGAGAGTGCGGCGGCAAATCCAAACGCGGGCGCGGCGCCGACCCATCCGACCAGCACGCCGCCGAGCGCGGGGCCGCTCGCGAACGCAACGGTGCGCGCAAGCTCGATCCGCGCGTTCGCCGCGGGCAATTGCTGCGGCGTCACCAGCGAGGGCACCAGCGCAGGTGCCGCGACGCTGTAGGCGACCGTGCCGCAGACGGCGACGAAGCCGAGCAGCGAAAGCAGCGGCAGCGTCATCTGCCCCAGCCAGAGCAGCAGCAGGATTCCAACCAGCGCCGTAGCGCGCAACGCCTCGGAGGCCGCCATTACCCAGCGCCGCGAGATGCGGTCGGCGAGCAGACCGGCGGGGATTGCGAACAGGATGAAGGGCAGCGTCAGCGCGGTTTGCAGCAGGCCGGTCTGGCCTTCGCCAACGCCGAGCAGCAGCACGGCGACGATGGGCGCCGCGGCCAGTGCAATCTGCTCGGCCGATTGCGCGGCGAGGTTGGACCACGCCAGGCGGTTGAAGGTTGCGGGCAGGCCGGGCGTCGCTGCGGGTGACATGGCAAAAATCCCTGACAGATTTGTTTCTCACCTCATTGTCCGGCCCAGGGACGATCCAACCCACCCGTTTCCCGACAAGCTTCTCAAGAAAACTCCACCGGCGCCGGAAGCACACGTCTCCCGCGACATATCCGGATCGAGCGGCGGACGAATTGACAATTTGGACCATTGATGCGCAGTGGCAGGTGGTGCGACTTCCTTGCGAGCTGCCTGTTGATTCGGTGAGCACGTCCGTGAAGTGGGTGGGATCGTTCATTGGAATCAACAGGAGTAGATTTAGGATGAAGGGTTTCCCCTCACGGGCAGCGACGGCTGTCGCTCTGGCCTTTGCTTTGCTCGCCGCATTGAGTGTGGCCAAATTCGACAAGGCCGCATTGGCATTGACCTCTCAGGAGGCCGCCAACGTTATTGACCTCATCGAGAAGCTGAAAACCGAGTTTGGCGATTTCGCGTACGACGATGACGAAGCCGACGACTGGTTCGAGCAGGATGCTGCGAGCCAAAAGTTGATTACCAAGGCAGGCTTCAACCAGAAGAGCTGGAAGACCGCAGTAGACGAAACGATGAAGGGGTTCTTTGCGACAATTCCCGAGGCGGAGATCAAGACGATTTTCGATGGCGCGCGTCAGCGCGCCGAGAGCGCGACGGGTCTGAAGGCCGAGCAGAAAAAGGCCATGCTCGACCTGGTCGAGGAGCAGCGCAAGGAGATCCTGGCGCTGCGGGAAGGCGGGAAGCCTTTCGTCGGTGTCGTTGCCCCATTTGCGCAGCGGATTCGCAAGTTCACGATGGACAATCTCAGCGAACGCTGAGCGTCGAAGCTCCAAGGCGAGCAAAAAAAAACGAAGGCCCGCCGCGT
>DATCXE010000348.1:0-5897 GCA_036565985.1 Bradyrhizobium sp. | reverse complement strand
CTGGCGCGGGCGGCATAGATGGCGGCGGTACAGCCGGCCGGACCGGAACCGAGAACGAGCACTTCGCTGCGATTCTGCGCTTTCATGAAAACGTCCTCTACAATGAACCCGGATTCCGGCTGCACGCGGACGGGATCAGTTCACCGGATTGCTCAACGTGCCGATTTCCTCGACCGTGATTTCCACCACGTCGCCGGTCCGCAAGTAGCGCGGCGGCTTGAAACCGATTCCGACGCCTTCCGGCGTGCCGGTCGCAATCAAGTCGCCAGCGTCCAGCGTCATGATCTTGGAAATGCACGCGATGAGGTACGGGATGTCGAAAATGAGATCGGCGGCGCTGGCGTCCTGCCGCACTTCGCCGTTCACCGTGGTTCGCAGCCGTAGCCGCGCTGGATCGGGCACTTCGTCGGCCGTCACGATCGCGGGGCCGATCGGGCAGAAGCCGTCGGCGCTCTTGCCGAGGAACCATTGCTTGTGCCGCGCCTGGGTGATGCGCGAGGTGACGTCGTTGGCCAGCGTGTAGCCGAACACATGATCCAGCGCCCGCTCGCGCGGGATGGCGCGGCCGCCTTTTCCGATCACCACGACCAGCTCGCCTTCGTAATCGACCGAGTTGGTCTCGTCGGCGCTCGCGGGGATCGGCTCCCCGCCGGCGATGATCGTCGTCGACGGCTTGGTGAATACCGCCGGATATTCCGGAATGGTCTCGCCGCCGGAACTTCCGTCGAAGCCGCTCGACTGGAATTCCTTGGCATGGGCGCGGTAGTTCTTGCCCACGCAGATCACATTCTTGGCCGGATGCGGCACCGGGGCGCACAGACGAACCTCCGCGCGCCGCAAGCGCGGGAGGGCCGCCAGCTTGCGTTGGATCGCCGGCAGCAATCCCGGAAGGGCGAACAGCGCCACCATGGTGGACGGCAACTGCGGGTCGGACGCGACATCGACGATCGAGGCGTCATCCGCTAGCACGCCAAGCCGCGGCGGTTCACCCGCGGCGGCGCCATTCTTCACGAACGAGACGAGCTTCATGAGGATACCCTGTGCCCTTGGGCCGACGACTACGCGGCGGTCAGTCGGCCGCCCGCGCGACCGCTTCCACCTCGAACAGGAAATCTTCCTTCACGAGACGGTCGATCACCGCGATCGTATTGGGGGGGTATTTTTCGGTGCTGAAGAAGGTGCGGAAGTTCTCCTTGCGCAGCCGCATGAACGCGTCGATGTCCTGCGAATGGACGAAGTAAGTATTGAATTTGACGATGTGATCGAAGGTCAGGCCCAGCCCGGCGAGCACCGCCTTCATGTTGGAAAAAACCTGCTTGAACTGGGCTTCGAAATCGCCTTTGCCGACGACGTTGCCGCTGTTGTCGACCGAAAGCTGACCGGAGATGTAATACAGGTCGCCGCTCTTCACGCGCGTGGCATGACTGTAATTGCCCTGCGCGGGCGCGGTTCCGGGCGGATCGATATATTCAACTGTGGCAGGCATTATCGGCATCTCCTTGTTCGAACGGAAGTTGATCAGGTATCGAGCAGTTCTTCGGCAAACAGATCTTCGACGCATAGCGGCTTGCGCAGGAGGTCCTGGTCGGCGAGATAGCGCAGGAAAACCGAAAGGCCGTTTCGGTTCTTGTTCAATCCGTAGGGCCAATAGTCGTGGCCGAGCACCTCGTAGGTGCGCTCCATTTCCGAAATCAGCCACGGCACCATGCAGCTCAGCGCGTCCGGATCGTACAAACGCTTCTCGGAATAGGCCTTGGCCGCGGCAAAGGCATCGTAGACGGCGCGCGCCAGGGCGCGGTCGCGCTCGTACACGTGACGGCGCATGACCAGGACGTGCATGATCGGAAAAATACCGGACTGGCGGAAGTAATCCTCTTCCGCCGCCCGCACGTCGGGAAACAGGCGCCGCACCGCCGGATTACCTTTCTGGAAGCTCTCCGGCATCTTGGCCGCGATCAGCGCATCGATCCGGCCGTCGCAGAGATAGTCGTCGAGCGTGTCGGAGGGCGGGATTTCGTTGACGCGGTATTGCGGCGGCAGCTCCAGCGCGATCCGCTCCTTGCGGCCCGCTTTGTTCACGCCGCCCTTGAACCAGGCCACGTCCTTGGCCTTGACTCCATGGTACTCCTGCAGAACGCCGCGCATCCACACCACGGCGGTCATTTGGTATTCGGGGACGCCGATGCGGCGCCCGGCAAGATCGGACGGCTTCGTGATGTTTGATGCGGCCGAGACGTATACCGAATTGTGCCGGAAGATGCGGGAGGTGAAGACCGGAATGCCGACGAAGGTGTTCTCGCCGCGCGAATGCAGAATGCTGTAGGCGGCCAGCGACATCTCGGTGACGTCGAAATCGTCGGAATGCAGCGCGCGCCAAAAGATGTTATCGACCGCCGATAGATCGAAATCGAGATCGACCCGGTCGTTGGTGATTTGCCGCTCCAGCAACGGCTGCATTCTATCGCTGAGGCCGATGCCGACCGAAAGACGCTGTACGGACATGGATTTTACGCCAGTGCTTCCAACTTGCGGGCGTCGGTGACGACTCCGGTGACCGCGCTGGCGGCGGCCGTGGCCGGACTGCACAACATGATCTCCGCGTTCTTGTTGCCCATCCGGCCCGGCATATTGCGGTTGCTGGTCGACAGGCAGACCTCATTGTCGCCGAGCACGCCCTGGTGCGTCCCGGCGCATACCGCGCAGCCGCTCGGCATCAACGTCGCGCCGGCTTCCACCAGCGTGGCTAAGTCGCCGTTGCGGGCGATGTCGATCTCCACCTGCCGTGAAGCCGGAACGACCAGCAGGCGGACATCCGGGTGGACTTTGCGGTTGCGCAGAATGCGCGCGGCAATGGCGAGGTCGTCGGCGCGCGCGTTGGTGCACGACCCGATGAACACTTGGTTGATCTTCTTGCCTTCCGCCTCGCCGATGGGAACGCCGCGGTCTTCGCGGCCCGGCAGAACCACCATGGGGCTGATCTGCGCGAGATCGAGCGAAATCTCCTGCGCATAGACGGCGTTGGGGTCGGACTTCACCCCCTGATAAGGGAAACGCGCGCGGCCGTGGACGAACGCCTCGATGGCGTCGTCGTAGGGAAAGATACTGCTCTTGGCGCCGATCTCGGCGCTCATGTTACAGAACGTGAAGCGCTCCGACACGCTCAGCGACGCGACGGCGGGCCCCTGATATTCGATCATCTTGTAGCCGCCGCCCAGCACGCCCATGCGCTTGACGATGGACAGCATCACGTCCTTGGCGACGACGCCAAGCGGCAACGTGCCGCTCAGAACGATGCGGATCGTCTCCGGGACCTTGAGCCAGGTGCGGCCCGTCGCCCAGAGGAAGCCAAGCTCGGTTTCGCCGGTGCCGATTGCCAGGGCGCCGACGGCTCCACCGGAAGGCGTGTGGGAATCGCTCGCCAGCACCAGTGCGCCCGGGGTCACGAGGCCCTTCTCCATCATCACCTGGTGGGCGATGCCGGTGCCGCCCTCGAAAAATTCCAGGAACTTGTGCTTGCGCGCGAATGCGCGGATGCGCGCATGGTTGTTGGCATCCCGCGCATTGTTCACGGGGAAGCCGTGATCGAGACCGATGGCGATGCGTTCCGGCGACACGACGGCGCTGGCGCCCATCTGCTCGAAGGCGTCGATCGCGAACACCGCATAGTCGTGCGAATACGAGAAATCCGGCGTCACCTCGACGATCTGGTTCGGCACGACGGTCTCGTGCCCGCTCGTGCGGGCGAGGATCTTCTCGACGGTGGTTTGTGGGCGTGTCATGCAGATTTCCAGCCGCCCCCGCGTTGCACAATGCTGCGGCCGTAATCGATGAGGCTGCCGGCCGCGATAATGTTGCGGATGATTTCGGGCACCGGCACGGCCTGGAACGTGCGTTCGCCCCAACGGATCGTGCCGGTGTCGATGTCGATCTCAAGCAGGTCGCCATCAGCAATGCCGCTCGTCGCCACCGCGGGGCAATCGAGCACCAGCACGCCGTTGTTGATGGCATTGCGGAAGAACATCCGGGCGAAGGGACCGCCGACGATCGCTTTAATCCCGGCCGCCCGCAGGGCGCGGGCCGGCGACTCGCGGCCGGTCCCGTAACCGAACGCCTCTCCCGCGACGATGATGGGGCGGGAGCGGACCCCCGCGTTGACCGTCGCGGATAGTTCCTCCAGCACGTGCTCGGCCATTTCCTCAGGCTTGAGAAAGGAATGGCGCGCGGGCAGCACGATGTCCGCGGACACGAAGTCTCCGAGCATCGTCACCGCACCTTTGATGAGATCGCGCGCCATTCGATCGCTCTCCTGCGGCCATTCGCCGGCTCAGCGGTTCACGTTCTCGCCGTAGAACTTGCTGGGCAGATTGTCCTTCGGCCACTGATCGCCGTCCTCGAACGGCGCAACACCGACCGCGTGGCGCGCCATGCCCGATTCCATCATGGCCATGGACACGATTTCGACGACGCCCACGTCGCTGACGCCGTTGCGGCGAAGCTCCTGGAAGTCCTCGTCGGTGGTGCCTTCCGCGAAAGCGACCTTACGGGCGAAGCGCAGCACGGCCTTGGTCTTGGCGTCGACCTTGGTCGAATTCTCGAAATCCAGAATTTCCGCCACCTCTTCTTCCTTCATGCCGAAGTGCTCGATGAGGTGCGTCTGGTGGTTGTTGATGCAACGCGGGCAATCGACCTCCGCCGCGCAGACCAGTGAGATGCTGTTGAGCAGCGGCTTCGGCAAAGCGCCTTCCGCCATCTGCAGGCGCTTGGTGAGACCCCACCAGTGGCGCAGCAGATCGACGTCGAGCGCGAAGAATCCCCATGTCGGGGTGAGATAGTTCGGCCCCTTGACGCGCCGGATGTCCTCGAAGATCTCTGCGATCTCGCCCTTGGCCTCATTCGGCTTCACCAAGCGCACTTTCTGGACTTCAGTCTTCGTCTTATCCAACATGAGAACTCTCCAACTTTCTGGCTGGGGCTAATTGGTTCTGCTTCGTCCGAGCATCAGGTCCGATTGCGACCCGCGCCGGATACCCGGCGCTTTTCCGGTTCGCTCTGGGAACGCTCGGTAAAGGTAAGACTTTCCACCGCGTCGACGAGCTGCTTGCCGGCATGGCGGACATGACTCGCGAGGGCCTTTTCAGCCGCCGCGGGATTTTGGGTTTTGAACACCACCAGCAGGGAATCGTGACGGTCCTGCTCAAGCTCCGCGCTCTGATGCGCGGTTCCGTTGATGCGGATGTAAGGGCCGACGATCTCGCGCAACTGGGCCACTTCCCGGCGCAGCCGCGGCAGTCGCGCGCGGTCCGCAATGAGATCGTGAAAGGCTTCGTGTCTCTCAAGATACATGTCGAGATTGTCAATGCTGCGCATGACCTTCGCCATGTCCGTAAGATCGTGAAAGTCGCTGTCGGTCAGATTGGGGACCGCGTTACGCGCTGCGAGCCCCTCGAGCACGGCCCGCATTTCGAAGATTTCGAAGATTTCATGCGAGGTGAAGCTCGGCACAACGGTCCGCTTGTTCGGAAGGATGTGCACCAGACCGACCGAGTGCAGCCGGCGCAGCGCATCGCGCACCGGAATTCGACTGACCTTTAAAGTCTTGGCGATCTCTTCTTGATTGATCACCGCCTCCGGCAGGAATTGCCCGCGCAGAATGGCGGTGCGCAGGTGGTCATAGACCAGTTCTTCGGCGCTTCTGTAGGGTCGCGGCGATGTCATGGCGCCTCCGTAATTTGTATACATTTATACGAAAGCTCGGTTTGCGTCAACGGCCGAAGCGTCGATGAAGCCCGGAATATAGAGTGTAGCGGAGGCGGCGGCAGTATCGCGGAGAACGAAACGATCGCAGGCCAACCAGCCATCGGCTGCGGCGCCGGCTCCGAACCTTGCGCCCCGCGGAC